>USPH01000098.1 GCA_900556515.1 uncultured Collinsella sp. | reverse complement strand
AGATCTGCGCATGTCTCGTGGGCTCGGAGATGTGTATAAGAGACAGGGATAAGAGCATAGAGCAAGATACTCACCGCAATGAGCAGAAGGCCGATGTCCCCAACCAAGATGAGCGCGAGCAAGGATATCTGCGACGTGGTCACGGCGTTTTTGAGCGGCAACTGGAGCGTAGGCCTGCTCTGCAGCTCCTTCACTGTTTACCCTGCATCCCAAGTGCGGCGCAAGTGAGCAATAGCAAAACTTTGTCACGCGTAAAAGCAAGGAAGTCGCAAGGTCTGGGGCGGGGATGCTGGTATACGCCTCGGATACAATCGAAGCCATGCTAGAAAGAGGCTTCGATGATTAAAAAATCGTTCTTTAATCCGTTTTCGTCGCTGCTGCTTGCACTTGCCGGCTTGGCCTTTTTGGTCGACGTCGTACCGCAGGCGCAAGGCCAGACAGGAGTGTTCGCACCTGCCGTGCTGTTTTTGATGTGGCTGGTCGGCGGCCTGGTGCGCCTGTTCTACGAAAACGAAGCCAAGCGCAGCTTCGACCGGCACATGTTTAAGGCGAACCATGTGGCCGTTTGGAAACGTGTCGACGCTTGCTGGATTCAAGTCGATTCCGACCAGCTCGTGCCTGGCGATGTGATTCGCCTGTATGCCGGTATGCTCTGCCCGGTCGATGCGGTCCTTGCCAAGGGCGACCACATCCTTGTCTCCGAATCGTCGCTTACGGGCGAGAGCGGTCAGACCGTCAAGCGAGAAGGGGAGGCCGTCCGTGCTGGAACGACCATCATTGACGGAAAGGCTTCGGCAACCGTTCACGCTCGCGTTTCCGAGGAGCCGCCCACATCGCCGCGGCGCGCTCGGCTAGGCACGCAGTTTGGCGCTGGTGCCAGGAGCATCTGTGCCGCCCTGGTGAGGTGCATGCTCATCGTGCTGCCGTTTGTCATTATGATTCGAGGTTTTGTGCTGGGCGACTGGCCGCAGGCCCTGCTGTTTGCCCTGGGCACGGCCGTTGGCCTGGTCCCCGAGATGCTGCCAGTCGTCACAAGCGTGTGCCTTTCGGGCAGCGCGCATCGCCTTAAGAACAAACAGGTCATTGTTAAAAACGTTGACGCCATGGAATCACTGGGCTCCATGGACGTGGTGTGCGTGGACAAGACGGGCACGCTCACCGAGGACGCCGCGGTGCTCGAGTACTATACCGATATCCTGGGCAACGAAAGCGAGCAAACGCTCAACCTGGCGTATTTGGAGAGTACGAGCCAGGGGGCGGCCGCCAACCAGCTCAACCGGGCCATTGCCGACGCGTGCGCCGCGCCCGAGTTGCGTCTCGCCGCCAAAGACCTCGCAGGCGCATTTACCCTGCACGCATCTGATCCTTTCGACCACGTCACCAAGGCTTCGGGTGTTAAGCTCGATGCCATGCCTGGGGCGCTTGGTTGCCTGGGGCTGCAGACTCGCCCTGGCAATCACTTGACCATCGTAAAGGGCGAGGTCGAGAGTGTTTGCGCTCGTTGTGCCTGGGCCAACTTTAAAGGGGAACTCGTCCCCATGGACGCCGCGGGCCGCCAGAGCGCCTATGAGGTTGCCGAGGACATGCGTGCCGACGGCATCAAGGTCCTCGCCGTTGCCTACAGCACAACGTCTTCGGACTGGGGTGACCTGGTGCTCTGCGGCTTTTTGGGCTTTTTCGATCGGCCCAAGGCAAGCGCTCGCGCCGCCGTGCGCGCGCTGTCCGACCTTTCCGTTGAGGTGCGCGTGCTTACCGGCGACTCGGCTTCGGTTGCCCGGTCAACCTGTTCGCGCCTGGGCATTCCTGCCGATAGCGTTATCACCGGCAGCATGCTCGATGCCATGGAGGAGTCCGAGGCGCTTGTTCGCGTGGGGCGTACTCGTGTGTTTGCCGAGCTCACGCCCGCGCAAAAGGCTCATGTTGTCAGTCTCATTCGACTCTCTGGCCATACGGTCGGCTATATCGGCGATGGTGTGAACGATGTGCCGGCGCTTACGTCGGCAGATGTCGGCATCGTTGTGGACTCGGCGGCAGCGGAATCCAAAAAGGTTGCCGATCTGGTACTGCTCGAGCGCGACCTGGGCGTGGTCGCCGAGGGCGTCAGCGAAGGCAGGACTTCGTTCGCCAACGCTTCCAAGTACATTCGCATCGCGTCGAGTTCCAACTTTGGCAATATCTGCTCGGTTGCCGCCTCGAGTATCTTCCTGCCGTTTTTGCCGGCAACCGCCGCTCAGCTGCTTTTGCTCAACCTGTGCTATGACGCCACCTGCCTGGCGCTCTCGTGGGATAACGTCGACGATGCGGAGATCGCCCGTCCCAAGGCATGGTCGGGCAAGGGCCTCGGCAGCTTTATGCTTCACTTTGGCTTCGCGAGTTCGGCGTTTGACATCATCACGTTTGCCATTTTACTCCTGGGCGTTTGCCCCGCGGTGTGCGGTGGGTCCTTTGTCACGTTGAGTGCTGCGGGCCAGGCGGCCTTTATCGCGACCTTCCAGACCGGATGGTTACTGGAGTGCGCTTGGACCGAATCGCTCGTGCTCCTCGTCTTGCGAGCGCGGAACGTTCGCGACGGGGACCGGCCGTGTCGTCCGCTCGTGATAATGGTCGCCACCATGCTTATCGCCTCGGCCCTTCTCGCGCTGAGTCCTGCCGCGCAACTGCTCGGCCTTGTCACGCTGCCCATGTGGTATCTGGGCATCGTTGCACTGCTGAGCGTGTTGTATCTTGTTGTTGTTTCGACGATCAAGCGGGTTTACCTGTCCCGCTCGAGCAGTCTGTTCTAGGGCGGTTCTATGCGTACCAACAGAACCAACATAGCGATTACGCCGGCAGAGGCCGCCGAGCTCAGCAACGCGCTGTTCTCGTCCGGTAGCGCCGCCGCTCTCGAACTTGCACCCGTGTTTGCCGATATCGCATCGGGCGGGCTGACCGCCATAGAACTGACAGTTGCCGGCTCGCAGACAAGTGCCGCTGCGGAGCCCATCGTTATCGGCGATCTTTCCATCGATCTGGCTTCGCGCACCGTTAAAGTGTCGGGCGCGCCCGTTTCGCTCACGCCCAAAGAATTCGATATCCTGGCCTTTTTGGCGAGCAACCGGGGCACAGTCTTTAGCAAAGAGGAAATCTATCGCGCTGTATGGCAAGACGAATATCTGCTCGATGACAGTAACATCATGGCCTTTGTCCGCAAGATCCGAAAGAAGATTGAACCCGAGCCCGACAATCCCCGGTACCTGCTAACTGTTTGGGGTGTGGGCTATAAAATAGCCGAGTAACGCGTTGAATCGTCCGCTTCTATCGACCCCAAAAGCCACTCTGACAATCCTTGCCAAATCGCAAGAAAGCCGCAAGAAACCAGCCATGTGCCCGGTCTTGCGGCTTTTCTATTCTAAGGACAGTCGCAGACGCGAAGGGAAGGTGAGGACCGTGAGCGGCAGTGACAGTACCAGCAAGGCAGGGCGATGTCTGCCGGCGCAGGTCCACCTTAATGGCGGGCGTCGCGGCTAGACGGCTCTGCATCCGATCGACAGAACGGAGCAAGGCAATTGAAGAAGCTGAATATGCGCCATACGCCATCTGCAGTCCAGGCGCAAAACGAACTGATCAGGCATCGTGCAGAGGGCCGCATCCAGCATGCGGCAACTATCCCGCTGATGGACGCCATGTCCTGGGTGGGCTCGAACCTGGGTGGTCTGGACCGCGACGAGGTCGCGCACAGCGAGGCCGATAACGGACGCAACGTGGTCACGCGCGGCAAGAAAAAGTCGCTTGTCCGCAAGCTCGCGGATGCATTCGTCAATCCCTTTACGGCAATCCTGTTTTTCCTAGCCATTATCTCGGCAACGACGGACATGATATTCCCGGCGTTGTCGATGATGGGCAACACGCCGGAGGACTTTGACCCGCTGACGGTGATTATCATCACCACGATGGTGGTTCTTTCGGGCACGCTGCGCTATGTCCAGGAAGCGCGTAGCGGCAATGCGGCCGAAAAGCTGCTCGACATGATCACGACCACCGTGACGGTCACCCGCAAGGATGTCCCCAGGACCGAGATTCCCATCGACGACGTGGTGGTCGGCGACATCGTGCATCTGTCCGCCGGTGACATGATTCCCGCCGACGTGAGGATTATCGAGGCCAAGGACCTCTTTGTGGGCCAGGCCAGCCTGACGGGCGAGAGCGAGCCGGTCGAGAAGGTCCCCACGACCTGCACCGAGTCCGATTCGGCCACGTCGTTCGAGAACATTGCCCTCATGGGCAGCAGCGTGATATCGGGCAGCGCGACGGCGCTCGTCTTTAGCGTGGGCGAGCAGACCCTGTTTGGTTCCATGGCGTCGAGCCTGTCCGACGACGCTGCGGAGACGAGCTTTTCCAAGGGCGTCAACAGCGTCTCGTGGGTGCTCATCCGCTTTATGATGGTAATGGTTCCGTTTGTCTTTTTGATCAACGGCGTCACGAAGGGCAATTGGCTCGATGCCGGCCTGTTCGCCATCAGCATTGCCGTGGGTCTGACGCCCGAGATGCTGCCCATGATCGTTACCACGTGCCTTGCCAAGGGCGCGGTTGCCATGAGTAAAAAGCAGACGATCGTTAAGAACCTCAACTCGATTCAAAACTTTGGCGCGATGGACGTGCTGTGCACCGACAAGACCGGCACGCTTACGCAGGACCAGGTGGTGCTGGAGTATCACTGGAACATCGACGGCCAGGAGGATTCGCGCGTTTTGCGCCACGCCTACCTCAACAGCTATTTCCAGACGGGCTACAAGAATCTGATGGATCTGGCGATCATCAAGTGCACGGAGGAAGAGGAGCAAAACGACCCGAGTCTCACCGATCTTTCCGAGGCCTACGTGAAGGTCGATGAGGTGCCGTTCGACTTTACGCGCCGTCGCCTCACCACGGTGGTGCGCGATCGCAGCGGCAAGACCCAGATGGTTACCAAGGGCGCGGTCGAGGAAATGCTGTCGGTGTGCTCGCATGCCGAGATCGACGGCGGCGTTCATGTGCTGGACGACGAGGTGCGCGAGCGCATTCTGGCGACAGTTTCCGACCTTAATGACGACGGTTTCCGTGTGCTGGCGATTGCTCAAAAGTCCAACCCGTCACCCGCCGGTGCCTTTAGCGCCGAGGATGAGCGCGACATGGTCCTAATCGGCTACCTGGCCTTTTTGGATCCGCCCAAAGAGTCGACGGCCGATGCGATCGAGGCGCTGCGCAATCACGGCGTTGCCACCAAGATCCTGACTGGCGACAACGAGAAGGTTACGCGTACCATCTGCAAACAGGTGGGGCTGCAGGTCAACAACATGTTGCTCGGCAGTGACATCGCTGACATGGATGACGCCGAGCTCGCTCGCCGGGCCGAGGATGTGCAGGTCTTCGCCAAGCTCACGCCCGACCAAAAGTCGCGCGTCGTTTCCGTCCTGCGTGCGAACGGGCATGTGGTGGGCTATATGGGCGACGGTATCAACGACGCCTCAGCCATGAAGTCGTCTGACATCGGCATCTCGGTCGACACGGCCGTCGACGTTGCTAAGGAGTCCGCCGACATCATCTTGCTCGAGAAGGATCTGATGGTGCTCGAGGAGGGCATCGTCGAGGGGCGTAAGACCTACGCCAACATGATCAAGTACATCAAGATGACCGCGAGCTCCAACTTCGGCAACATGTTCAGCGTACTTGCCGCGTCTGCCCTGCTGCCGTTCTTGCCCATGATGAGCATTCAGCTGATCTTGCTCAATTTGATTTATGACTGCAGCTGCCTGGCGATTCCCTGGGACAACGTGGACGAGGAGTTCCTGCGCGTGCCACGTGCCTGGGATG
>USPH01000097.1 GCA_900556515.1 uncultured Collinsella sp. | reverse complement strand
CCTGCTCGCACGGAGAGCACATTAAGTGCTCTCCGGCTCGTGCGGAACTCGCGATGAACCTTACATTCCGCGTCGCCGGGCAGACGCCTCGGTGTTGAAGCGCGGCTTGTCATGGGGACACCTGCTGAACATATATAAGTTGAAGGCCACGCCATGTGGCCTTTTTGCATCCGGAAACCGTGTCCCAGAATTCACGTCCGGAGTGGGATGCGGCTTCCGCTTACGGCCCCGTTGGGAAACTCCATCCCACTCCGATCGCAAATTCCGGGTCGCAGTTTCCGCCAGAGCCCTCAACCGGAAACTGCATCCCACTCCAAAGGCGAATTCCGGGACACACTTTCCGAAACCCCATCCATCCGGAAAGCCCGTCCCACTCTGAATACATCCAGCGAACGTATGCGAGCGTGTTGTCCAGAACAGCCTCGTCATCGGGGTGATGGAAAATATCGTCCCAGACGCTTGCCATCGTTGCGCCCACGAGTGTCAAGAAAAAAGCCTCGAGGATTTCGAGGCTTTCACCATTTGTATTGTTTTGCACGAAGGACCGCGAACGGCGAAGCTACTCCCCCAGCACGGCCTTCTTGGCGGCTGCGGCCATGTTGTCCAGATCTTCCTTGGTGGGGTGATCCTTTGCGGCAACCCAGTTGTCGAGCAGCATCTTAAATCGGGCGTTGTCGGGATCTTGCTCGAGCATGGCCTCGTAGCGCTGCTTGACCGCGGGGCCCATCTTGCCCTGACACATCGCCCAGCCCGCAAGCTCGGCATCCCCAGCCAAATTAGAAGTTACGCGATCAATAATCTGCTGGTAATAGCTCTGGTCGGCGCCAAAACCGCAGGTGCCAAACAGGAAGACGCGCTTGCCATGCAAGACGGAGAGCAACGTCGCGACCGAAGGCGTGCATGCGCCCTTGTCGCACCAAAAACCGACGAGCACCGTGTCGGCCGCGCAGGCGCCCTGCGCCTCGAGCGCAACCTGATCTGCATCCGCATCGTCGCTCAACGCCGCGGCATGGACAAACTCAACACCCGCAGCCTGCAGAGCGCGCTTGATCGCGCCCGAAACCATCCTGGTATTACCGCTCTTGCTGTTAACCACCAAAGAGCACGTCATAGTCACGTTGCCTCGTTTCCCCCAAAACTAAAGCCACTAATGCAATTTATTAGATGAATATCTTAGTACTAACGTGACAGATGTAAACCACCGTCTGTCGATTGATTAATTTGCCCCACGGGCTTGCTCACTGGGCGAATTGGCTGCGGTAGAGTTCGGCGTAGAAGCCGCCTGTCGCTAGCAGCTCGTCGTGTGTACCGCGCTCGATAATCTGGCCGTCGCGCATGACCAGAATGCAGTCGGCGTTGCGGATCGTCGACAGGCGGTGCGCCACGACAAAGCTTGTGCGACCGGCCATGAGCTCGTCGAATGCCGCCTGCACCTGCAGCTCGGTACGCGTATCGATGCTCGACGTTGCCTCGTCCAGCAGCAGAATCGCCGGATCGGTGAGCATAACGCGCGCAATGCACAGCAGCTGTTTTTGACCCTGGCTAAACGTGCCGCCGTCCTCGCCGATGACCGTATCGTAGCCGCCTGGCAGCTGCACGATAAACTTGTGCGCATGCGCGCGCTTGGCAGCTTCGATAACCTGCTCGCGCGTGGCGTCGGGACAGCCGTAGGCGATGTTTTCCGCCACCGTGCCCTCGAACAGCCACGTATCCTGCAGCACCATGCCAAAGGCGCGGCGCAGGCTCGCGCGCGTGTAGTCACGCGAAGACCGGCCATCGACCATGATGCGTCCGGCATCAATATCGTAAAAACGCAGCAGCAGGTTGATGAGCGTTGTCTTGCCGCAGCCCGTGGGGCCGACCAGGGCAAAGCGCATGCCGGGTTTGGCCTCGATGCAGATATCCTGCAGCAGCTTGCGATCGGGCACATAACTAAAGTCCACGTGCTCAAAGGTCACCTCGCCACGCGGGGCGGCAAGTTCCACGGCGCCCGTCGCATCGGGCTCCTGCTCGCGCGCGTCGAGCAGCGCAAACATGCGGCGTGCCGAGGCGTACGCCGTCTGGATCTGCGTAATGACGTTGGTGACCTCGTTGAACGGCTTGGTGTACTGGTTGGCGTAGGACAGGAAGATCTGCACGCCGCCCACCGTGAGTGCCGCGGGCACGCCCGTGATCACGCCCACGCAGCCAATCACGGCCACCACGGCATAGATGATGTTATTGATAAAACGCGTACCGGGGTTGGAGAGCGAACCCATAAACTGCGCGCGCTCACCCGCGGTGTAGAGCTCGGCATTGAGGGCAGCGAAGCGCGCTTGGGCGTTCGGGCCGTAGGCAAAGGCGTCGACAAGCTTCTGCTCGCCTACGTACTCCTCGATATGGCCGCCGAGCTGCCCTTGAATACGCTGCTGTGCCGTAAAGCTCTTGTTGGAGAGCTTGGCGATGGCGCCGGCTGCAAAAATGGAAAGCGGCGTGACGAGCACCACCACGAGCGTCATGGTCAGGTTGATGGAAAGCATAAACGCAAGCGTGCCCACGATGGTGATGACGCCGGTGAAAAGCTGGGTGAAGCCCTGCAGCAGACCGTCGCCCACCTGGTCGACATCGTTGACCACACGGCTCATGAGGTCGCCGTGGGCATGGCCGTCGATAAAGCTGAGCGGCATGCGGCTGAGCTTGTCGCTCGCCTCCACGCGCATGTCGCGCACCGTCTCGTAGGACAAGCGGTTGACGCAATAGCCCTGCAGCCACTGGAAGGCCGCGGCGCCCACCACAACGAGCGCGAGTTTGGTAACGAGTGGCAGCAGCGCATCGAAGTCCACCTGCCCGGCGGCGACGATAAGATCGATGCCCTCACCAATGAGAATGGGCGTGTAGAGCTGCAAGATCACCGAGATGGCGGCGCTCACAAACGACGCCGTAAACGAGACGCGGTGCGGGCGAACATAGCCCAGCAGGCGGCGGGTCACCGCGCCCACGGGATAGCGCTCAGGGTCGCCGGGCTGGCGCGGACCGTCGCCCAGGTCGTTGAGGTTATCGTTACCGGACACGTTGGCCGTCATCGTGGCGACCGAACCGGAGGAAGTGTACGGATTCATTTAGCAGCCCTCCTTTGCGCAGACAGATGCGGGGGCGGCCGGAGCGGACGCGGGCACCGCGCTCCCCTGCTGGCCCTCGAGCTCCTCGCGGCGCAGCTGCGACTGGCAAATCTCGCGATAGAGCTGACATGTCGCGTAGAGCTCGTCATGCGTGCCCAGGCCCGCGACCGAGCCGTGGTCGAGTACGCAGATCATGTCGGCGTCGCGCACGGTCGAGACGCGCTGGCTTACGATCACCGTCGTGAGCGGCAGCCCGCCCTCGGCGGCACCGCGCACGCTGCGCTCGCGAATAGCGTGACGAAGCGCCGCATCAGTCTTAAAGTCGAGCGCCGAGGCGGAGTCGTCCATGATCAATATCTGAGGCGAACCCACCAGGGCGCGCGCGATGGTCAGGCGCTGGCGCTGACCGCCGCTGAAGTTCTTGCCACCCGCCTCGACCGGGGCGTCGAGACCCTGCGGCTTGTTGCGCACGAACTCGCTGGCCTGCGCCATATCGAGCGCCGCCCAGAGCTCATCGTCGGTCGCCGACTCGTCACGCCAGGTCAGGTTGCTGCGGATGGTGCCGCTCGCCAGCGACGCGCGCTGCGGAACGGTCGCGACCACGTGGCGCAGTTGGTCGAGCGGCCAAGCGCGCACGTCGGAGCCCATCACGCTCACACTGCCGGTACCCGCATCGTACAGACGCGGGATAAGCGAGACGAGCGTGGACTTACCGCTGCCCGTACCGCCGATAATGCCGAGCGTCTTGCCCAGCGGAAGCTCCAGGGTCACATCGTTGACGGCGTTGGCAGCGCCGGTGCCAAAGGAGAAGCTCGCATGGCTCAAGCTCAGCGCGGAGACCGGGGCGTCGACGTCCGTCGCGGGTGCCTGGGGCAGTGCGACCGGCTCGTTATCCTCGTCAGCGATGCTCGGCACGCAATTGAGCACCTCGTTGATACGCGACGCGCTGGCGCTCGCCTTGGTAAAGACCACGACCAGGTTGGCGACGTACACGATGGAGGTCAGGGTCTGCGTCATGTAGTTCACAAACGCCATGACCTGGCCCTGCGTAAGCTCGCCCACGCTGACCTGGATGCCGCCCACCCACAGGATGGCGCACACGCCCAGGTTCATCACCAAAAACGTGACGGGGTTGAGAATCGACGAGAGCTTGCCCACCGCGATGGCAGTATTGGCCTGGTCGTCGGCGGCCTGCGCAAAGCGCTCGCGCTCGTGATCTTCGCGCACGAAGGCGCGAACCACGCGGGCGCCCGAAAGGCCCTCGCGGCAGATAAGCGCGATGCGGTCGAGCTTTGCCTGCAGCTGCTTGTAGTACGGAATGCAGCGCGCCATGACAACCCAGAACACCAGGCCAATGGCGGGCGTGCAGATCAAAAAGATGATGCCGAGCTTAAGGTCGATGGCAAGGGCCGCGCACATGGAGCCCACCGCTAGAAAGGGCCAGCGGATGAGCATGCGCACGCCCAGCGCCACAGCGAGCTGGACCTGGTTAACATCGTTGGTGATGCGGGTGATGAGCGACGGCGTGCCAAAGCGGTCGAGCTCAGCATAGCTCAGCTTGTTGATGTGCTCGTAGAGCGCACCGCGGATATCGGTGCCCATGCCCTGCGAGGTGAGCGCCGCCATCTTTTGGCAGACGAGCGTAAACGAGATGCCGATCACGGCCATGGCGGCAAGTAGCATGCCGTAGTGGATAACGGCGCTCACGTCGTGCGAGCCAATGCCCTTGTCGATCATCTGGGCAATCACCAGCGGCGTCAGCAGGTCAAAGATCACTTCGATCAGCTTACACGCAGGGCCGATCACCATATACCGGCGAAACTTACCACCAAAACGCCTAAGCAGCTCAATCATAAAA
This sequence comes from uncultured Collinsella sp., assembly GCA_900556515.1. GTDB lineage: Bacteria > Actinomycetota > Coriobacteriia > Coriobacteriales > Coriobacteriaceae > Collinsella. The sequence goes on along the minus strand of USPH01000097.1, from coordinate 944 downwards.
AGGCGCTCCCTATCATCATCCACATTCAATTCGAATCATGATAGTACGGTGGGCCCAAAAGAAGCGTAAACAACTCGTCATTTCTAATGGGATTCGGTTTCCAAAGAAGCGGAAAGGCACGCGCACACCCAGCCAGTGTCGGGTCGACCGCCTGATATACTTACATTAGTGCTACCAAGTTAGTCGCCGACCCTTGAAATGAGGTGCCGAGATGAACGACATTCTCGCAAGAAGAGCAAAACGAGCAACTATGGGCATCGCCCTTTCCGTGGCGCTTGTCACAGGAATCGCCCCCGCAACGGCGATCGCGGCAGAAGCCAGCGCTCCCATCGATGCAGTTGCCCTGCAGTCGGAAGATGCGGCCGCCGCAAAAGAAAAAGCGCATGCGGCCATGCAGGAAGCGCTCAAAAAACTCAAAGCAGCGGAGGACGCCGCAAGTCCCGAGAGAATTGCGGGAATCAATAATATGATTGCCAGTGATCAAGAGCTCCGCGACATTATGCTGGCGCATGCCGCCGAATGTAGGGAACTCCTTCCCGCCATGCAAGCGAACGTCGATGCAGCCCAAGCCAAATACGATGAGGCCAGCAACCTGGTAAGCAGCCTTCAGGCAAAATTAGAGGCACTTAAGGCACTCGGCGACGAGGCGCCCAGCGAAGCTATTAAACAGTTGCGCTCCGAAATCATGGCGGCAAAATTGCAAGAAGAGTCTTGCAAAACGACGCTTGACAGCTACCAACGCCGCCTCGAAAGCCAGGAAAGACAGGTTCAGAGATTCGAAAGTGCGGCGGAGGAAGTCAAAGCCCACATCGACGAGGAAACAGCCAAGCGAGATGCGCTCCTCGACAATTTGGATAAGGCGCAAGCGGCATATGACGACGCCTGCAAGGCATACGAAGAGGCAAAGGCCGCGGCAGACAAGGCCACCTCGCCCGAGATAGCGA
>USPH01000096.1 GCA_900556515.1 uncultured Collinsella sp. | reverse complement strand
TCCGCACATGTGCGGATGAATGTGGGAGGTGTTCGGATGAAGTTGATAATCAAGGTCGGGGAAAAATTGCTTACCCCCGAGCACAAGTCCTTTTATTTCAACAAAACCCCTGATAAAGTTGGCTTAAATACCGCTTGTGCCTGACCTATTTGTCTTTTTCACCGCACTTCCGAAACGGATAGCTTTTCTAGCCCAAACAACGCTCAAACGATCGGATCGCTATGTCATTTCTTGCCTGCGGACCCACGGCTTTTCAGTACTATCGCATCCCGCCCCAAATACTGGGACTCTATCCGGCAATCCTGCCGCCCGACCATGACCATCGCTTGGTGCATTACTCAAAACAACCGGTATTTAAAGACTTGCTCGGCACACCAGTTTGGAGATTCGTGAGCGAAAGGAAACAACGCGCGAACGGAAAGCTATTTCATAGCCGTCTACTAACCCAAGAGCCGCCTCCTGGGTCGTTTAGACAGACTGAACATGGATTTGATGTCACTTCACCGGAGTTTACGCTGCTCAGCCTTGCTACGCAGGTCTCACGCAACCGGTTACTCATGGCTTGCTACGAGATGTGCGGCTCCTTTGCAGTGTTCACGCCTTGTAAACGGGCGCAGCAGCAGCTCGATGAAGCAATTTCGCTTAAGCTCATTCCGCCCGACTGTGGTTGGAAACGCGTTGTCGACACCAAGGGCAATGACACCAATTTGTGGAAACGCGCGCCAACCCTCAGCGCGGCGGATATCGCCGCGTTCGCCAAGCAGGCCGCAGGCCTGCGCGGCGTTAAACAACTGCGATGGGCGGCCGAGCACATGACGGGGGCAGACCGCCTCGCCCTTCGAAGTACAGACCTCCATGCTTGTCTCGCTCCCCCGCGACGAGGGCGGCATGGGCATCAACATCGCAAACAACGTGCGTATCCCGCTCAGCAAGGACACGCGTTCGCTGTATGACAAAACCTGCTGCTACGCCGATATCCTCATCGAGAGCAACACCGACAGTATGGGCGTCATCTTGGAATGCCAAGGCCGCTCCGCCCACGATAGCGAAGCCGCAAGTCTCTCCGATGCCGAGCGCACCACCGCGCTCAGCAGCATGGGCTATGACGTTATCCAGATAACCTATGAGCAAATCAAAGACACGAAGAGCTTTAGCAACATCGCCGAACTCATCCATAAAAAGGCGGGGCTCCCCTACATCCCAAAGACCGATCAGGAACGCACCACCGAAGATGCCCTGCGACGGGAGCTGTTGGTCAATTGGGACGAACTGTTTACCGTCAAGCCGTCCGGCTAGCAGCTAGCGATCAGAGGCAGCGCGGGTGTGCCGGGAGCGGCCACGCGCTCGGCAAATCCCGCCTCGGTTAGCTCGATGACCTCGGTAAACGTTGCGTCGAAGAACTCCTCGGTCAGCAGGCGGTATGGCGGATGATCGGGCTCGCCGGGGTTTTCGCGCACGATCTCGTGCATGACGCCGATGGTCTTGAGCACATACTCCTTATGGATGGGATACTGCCCAAAACGCGTCGCCGCAGTATACAGGCGATCGGTCGCGCGCGGAATCGAAACAATGCCGAGCGTCTTGCCAAACCAGTCAAAGTCGCCTTGCTTTTTAATGCGGAATTCCTCGCACGGCTTGCCGCCGTGCGCCTCCAGGTACTGATTCACGCGCGTATTCCATACGGTATCGGCCACCAGATGCGACCAGACACCCAGTGTCAAATCGAGCAACGACTGCGCCACGTCCTCGGACGCAAGCGAGAACTCACGAGCGCCGGGACCGATAACCGGCTCAGCATCCCTATAGCGCTGGGGATAGTGCACGCGGTTCAATCGCTCGCGTTCCTCGATAATCGAGGTCGCCGCGGCCGGCGCACCGCTGGGCGAACTTTTAAGCAGTGGCGCCACATAGGTATCCCAGAACTCGTGCTCGCGCGGCTTAGGGATAGGCTCGGGCTTTGCAAAGTGCGTAATGCGGTACGGGATGGGATCGGCGATGCCAGGGACCATATAGCCCACGAAGATATCCGGAACCACGCAGCCAAACAAAAAGGCATTGCGGTCGCGCACGCTATTGGCAAGCGCACCGGTGCACTCCAGCAAACGCTCCGTCTGAGCAATATGAATGTTCCAGCTTGGCATAGCCACCCCCATAAAAAACCTGGATAACTATACCATCACGGCAAAGCCGCGCGGGCGGCTACGCACGCTCTACGCAGCAACTAGTCCGTAGCACCGCTTTCGGTTCCATACGACGGCGAAGGCACCTCGATCACATGGTGATATCGATCGATATAGATTGCACGGGCACCCAGGCGTCGCACCAAATCCTGGTGATGTGTGCTCATCAAGACCGTCTTACCCGCCGCGACGTAGGCCAGCAAAAAGTTGACTACGATGTCGCAAGAGTCCTCATCGAGCCCGTTGGTGGGCTCATCGAGCACGAGGATATCGGGGTTCATCGATACGACTGCCGCCAGCGCCACGCGCTTCTTTTGTCCGCCCGAAAGCTGATAGGGCGAGGCATCGACCAGGTCGGCAACTTGAAACAGTTCCATAGCATCGCGCACACGACGGTCGAGCTCGTCTGTCGACAGCCCCATCTGCGCGGGGCCAAAGGCGACTTCCTCGCCCACTGTGGCGCAGAACAGCTGGGCGTCGGCATTTTGAAACACGAATCCCACGCGCTGGTGAAAGCGCTGAGCGGCTGCGGAATCCTTTAGAAACGACGCATCGACCACGCGCCCATCAAACAGGTACGCGCCGGTGTCCGCGAGCTCCAGGCCGTTGATAAGGCGCATAATCGTCGTCTTGCCGCAGCCGTTGGGACCGAGCAACGCAACGAGCTCACCGCGATCGACTCGCAGCGATACGCCGTCGACAACCGTATGCCCCGCATAGGAAAACACCACGTCGCGCAGCTCGATGAGCGGCGCGGCCTCGGTACCACCCGCATCGCTCGCGCCCGTCGCGCCATTCGTATCGTCAGCCAAAACGTCGCCCTTCCTATTCGCATCGAAGCCAAAGCCCGCACTACAGCATGGCGCACAGCGCCGCCAGCAGCACCACAGTCGCCGCATAGGCCGCATCGCGCCAGCCAAACCCGGCACGCGCGGGCGCCGGATACACACCGGCAAAGCCGCGGCAGGCCATGGCCTCGTCCATCGCGCGGCTGCATTCCATCGCCTTGATAAAGGTCATGCCCATGATACCCGCGACCGAGTCGGTACGCGAAAACCCCTCAGGCGCGCGGCCAACGCTGCGCAGCATGACCGATTCGGCCAGGTCGTGCGCCGTGCGGCCCAGCACCTCGATGTGCTTGAGCGCCATATCAAAAGTAAAGATAACCTCGTCGGGCAGATGCAGCATCTTGAGCGCTGCCGACATGCGGCTCCAGGTAAGTGTCCACGAAACGCCCAGCACCAGCGACAAGTTAATAAAGGTCTTGAGTGCGATCTTGAGCATGGCGCCCGCAGCCGATGCGCCCAGCAGCAAGGCCGGAAGTGCCAGAACCACCGCAAATCCCGCAGCGCCAAGCGCCGGCACAAAGGTCGCACGCAGCCCGCGTACGGGGCGCACGGCAACAAGCACCAGCGCGACCGCCGTCATCAACATGAGGTACAGCGGACTCTGCGTCAGGCACACGCACAAGACGCAGACGAACATCCCCACCAGGCGCACCGGAGCCGAAACGCAAGAAAGGGCGCGGTCGATGATCGACCCGCCCTCGTGTGCGCCACCGCCCAGGCGAACCCGCTCAAGCAGGCTCGCCAGGTGCAGGACGTTCTTTTGCATCACGCGATGCCGAGCACCCGTGGGCTCGTATCGCTCCTCGGCCGCAAGCCAGCTAGGCAGCTCGGCCATTGCCATGAGCACCACTTTCCTTGGCCGTCAGCGAGATCAGACGGAACGCGATGGTGAGAACCGCCACGCCAATCACGCCGGAGAGGATATACATGGCAGCCTGGCCGGCAAAGCCAAAACCCTGCTCCTCGGAATAGGCCTGCAGGTAATCGCCCGTGGGCAACGCATCGGCAAAGGTCGGGGTATCCAGGCCGACCGAAGCCTGCAAGCTGTCGTCGCCAGCCTCCTGAACGGCGGTCGCGGCGCCTTCGGCGTCCCACTCGCCCCAGGCGTCACCGGTGGCAAGCAGGCCGAGCGGCGTGGCCACAACAAGCACGGCAACCAGGATGAGCGTGGGGACCAGCGAGGTCTTCTTGGCGGTTGCGCCCTCGGTCTCCAGCAGGCCGTCGGAAGCCTCGGGGCCGACGATAATGCTCGGCGCCGTCTTCTTGATAAAACCGTAGATAGCGGCGGTCGCCACGCCCTCGACCACACCGGCTACCAGCATATGCGGGATCAGCATGGCCGGAATGGAAACAGACAGCGGGAAGGGACAGTACAGTGGGGCACCCGAGGCGCTGGTGAAGAGCATCGGCTGAATGCCAAACTCGATGGCAGCGCAAAGGGCAGCCACGCACAAGCCAACCCAGCCGCTCACGATGGCAGAAGCCGAAGTGCCCCAGCTCTTGTCGTGCAGGCGGCTGTTGAGCGCGCGGAATACCATGGCGGCAACAAACGGCAGCACGAACGCCATATTGAAGCAGTTGGCACCAAAGGACAGGATACCGCCGTCGCCAAACAGCAGCGCCTGCAGTGCCAGCGCGACCGAAACAGCGATAGCCGCGGCCTCGGGGCCCAGTAGCAGCGCGATGAGCGCACCGCCGACGGCGTGACCCGTAGTGCCGCCGGGCAGCGGTACGTTAAACATCATGAGCAAAAAGGAGAATGCGGCGCAAATGCCAAGGAAGGCCATGTGCTCGCGATCGAGCGTGGCGCGCACCTTCTTGATGCAGTGAACCCACACGGGCACCATCGCCACCGCCATGACGGCATCGGTCTGCGGGGACAGATAATTATCTGGAATGTGCATGTACGCCTCCCGGTTATCGGCGCACGAAATTGCAACGCCGCTTAAATCACCTTGTCAGTGTTACGCATTGTCAGATTCGTAACACGCCGCGGGCTATCATAGCAAAACGGCGCACTGCCGACAAAGCAGCACGCCGTTATGTAATGCGCGTGTCATATATGAAGGCTCAACGGTGCCTCATACCGAGCATAGCGGTCACGTAGGACTCGACGGCAGCCACCGCCGACCCATGCCTCAGTCGCAAGCCCTAGCCGCGGACCTCGCCGTTCACGCCCTTGCACACCTTGGTGACGATCTTCTGGTGCGCCTTCTCGACCTCTTCGCTGGTGAGCGTATGGTCGTCGGAGCGATACGTAAGCGCAAAGGCCATGGACTTCTTGCCCGCTCCGATGCGGACCGGATCGCGATAGACGTCGAACAGACGTACGCCCTCGAGCAGCTTGCCGCCGGCACTCGTAATACGACGCTCAAGATCCTCGCAGGTCACGGTGTTGTCGACCACTATAGCGAGGTCGTGCTCAACGGCCGGGTACTGCGAGAACTCGCGATAGTTCTCCTGGTTGCGGGCGCCCTTGATCAGCTTATCCAGATCGAGCTCAAAGGCCACGACGACCTCGTCGATGCCCATAGCCTCGCGTGCCTCGGGATGGATCTCGCCGACCCAGCCCAGCACGGTACCACCGGACAGAACCTCGGCCGCACGACCCGGCTGCAAGAAGGCGTAGCCCTCGCCCTCGACGGGACGGAAGCGGACCTTCTCAATGCGCAGCTGGGCAAGCAGCTCCTCGACAATGCCCTTGCCAAAGAAGAAACGCAGCTTGCGGTACTTCATGTTCCATGACTGCTCGCTCCACTGGCCCGAGAGCACGCCCGCCACGGACTTGGTCTCCTTGGGCAGGCTGGCGTTCTCGCGGCCGTGGAACAGGCTGCCGACCTCGTACAGGCTGTCTCTTATACACATCTGACGCTGCCGACGAAG
>USPH01000095.1 GCA_900556515.1 uncultured Collinsella sp. | reverse complement strand
TCGGCAGCGTCAGATGTGTATAAGAGACAGGCCAAAGCGCACGCGCAGCAGGGCAGCGGGCTCCAAAGACACGCCGTCGCGGCGCAGCTCGGCTGTCAACGTGGCAAGCGGGCCCTCTTCGTGCGAAAGCGGATAGCTGTCCAGGTCGACATCGGCAAACAGCACGGCATCGTAGCTGCCAGGGCGAAGAACCGACGCATCGGCAAGCGACGCGAAGCGCACTTGTGCTCGTGGTGTGCGATCGACCTCATAGGTCTCGTAATCGTAGGCGGTACTGCGCTTGTCCACCTTGGTTCGAACGCCGTCGAGAACCGGCACGGTCGCGGCCTGCGACACGTCGAGCGCGCGAGCATCGTTCATAAGGATGTCGATGGCATGGCGCAGCAAAGCCGTCTCTGCCTGGCGACGGGCCTGGCCGTCAAGGCCGCCTAGAGCGCGATCGGGCAACGCCTCGGCAACGGCAAGCATGGCCTTAAGCGCCGTCACGGGCTTGTCACGCCACAGCGCCTGGAACACGTCCGAGACCACACACGGTACGTTCTTAAACCAGTTATCGTCGCTCGCCGCCTTGCGCGCGCCCCTCACCTGGCCCTGAACGCTCTGTAGCAGGCTCTTAACGCCCGCAGTAGTCTTGCTGCGCGAGAGACGCATATTCTTATCGAAGGTACGGGCATTGACGGCATCAGCGCCCGAAAGCGGACTGTAGATCCAGTCGGTAAGCTCCGGCGCGGGCCACCACTCGGTCTTTGACGCCATGCCCTCATCGGCGGCCTTCATGCGCTCGATCAGGCCGGCAAGCGCCGCAAACTGCCTGCCCGCAATGGATTGGGAAAACGCCGTGAACTCAACTGTCTCGGAAGCAATATGACGAGCCGCCAGACGAGAGGCGAGCTCACCGAACAGCTGGGGTGCCCGGGCAGAAACAACGAGCACGCGCACGGGGTCGGCGGGCGTTGCAGTAGCTTTATCGGCCTTGGACTCCTTGTGCGCTTTCACCAACTTATCGATGGCGTCCGCATAGACATGAGCACGGGCATGGGGGCCGGCGACCTCAATAAAGACAGGCTGAGCGGCGGTCCCGCAAGCGACATCAGACGCGACGGCATCCTCGTCCAGCGGTGCAACCTCAAACAGCACGCCGCGGGCATCAAGGGCCGTGGCCAGCTCCTCACGCATCGCCGCTTGCTCGCGGGCGAGCAGCACGACAACCTCTCCCCCGTTGTTTGCCACGGCGGACAGCAGCTCGAGCAGGCTATACGTAAACGACGTGACACCGCGCACGCATACGGCGCGGGCGCACGCCGGCAGGTTATCGGCCAGGACACCAGCCATAATGTCAGCCGCCTCACAGGGCTCGACCATATCTCGACGGTCCAAGCCGTCCGCGTAGGCACGCAAAAGCTCGAACACACGAGCCTCGGCATCGCTTTTTGGCTCAGGCTGGCAGTTGTCGCCACGGCATCGTTCGGCACCCGTCCCCGCAACGCCCGGCAACACGTCGCGGGCCATGCGCGCGAGCATGCGCACTGTGCCCTGGCTGTGCGAAAGTGGCTGCAGGTCAGCATCGTCGAGACGCGTGACTATGTCCGAGAACAGCATCTGGCGCTGCAGGTTGTCGACGAAACCGCGCCCGTCGCCCAAAAGCTCCCAAATCGAGCGAAGCCACGATGTAGGCGTCTTGTAGTCGATACCCAGCGAAATGCTGGCTTCCGCCGCATCATGACGGCACAGATCGAGCTCGGCAAACGTTGGTGCCAGCAACACGGCACGCCCGTGACGGGCAATAAGGTCGGCAAGCAGCGCCGACTCGGCATCGCTCAAATCCGTGCCGGCATTGGTGGTATAGATTCGAACAGGCATGGTCCTCCGCTCAAACCGTTCGCAATAATCAATGCATCCATCCTACCCGCCCAAGCGGACACATTGCCACCGCAGTTCCATCTTTTGGTACAAAGCAACCTGAACCCAACGCACCAGCCGATTGCAGGCATATAAAAACCGCCCCCGGAGGGACGGTTCTTCGTAATTCAATGTTGTCGCTGGCCTACTCGCCATCCTCCAACTTAATGAGGATCTTGCGGTAGCCACCGTACTCGCCGTTCAGCGCCTTTGAAACGCGGCTCACCGTGGTGGACGAAGCGCCGGTACGGGCCTGAACCTCAACATAAGGCTCGCCCTCGTCCAAATAGCGCGCAACCTGCAAACGCTGAGAAAGGTCGCAAATCTCGCGCGGCGTGCAGATATCGGTCAAAAACGCTTGGATATCCTTCTCGTCGTCCAAAAGGCTAAATGCGTGGACCAGCTGCTTGACATCAGGCTTGTCAAACATGTTCTCGATATTCATCGATCACCGCCAAACCCGCCAAAAGGCATCGAAGTTGATACTGACATCGGGCATCGTTCACCCGTTCTATGCAATAGGGCAACGCCTGTGGCTTTTGCCCGTAGCAGTGTAGCACACCACCAAACTAAAGCGACAAGACTCTCTGCCAGCGGCGCGTTTTTCAGGACGAACGCCGTTTAGAAACCATATGCGCACGTAAGCTCCACGAATATTTGAGACAATGGGCGCCCAAACACCGCGGCGCGCCCGCGCAACCATCCAGGTCGCCGCCGTAAGCCGCTTCACGCGACGCCAGCAATCCCGGCGCAAGAAAGGATTCACGCCATGCGCTTTATGCTTAACTGGCTCTTCACCTCGATCGCCATCGCGATCGCCACGTTCCTCGTCCCCGGTATCCAACCCTTCGGCTTTGCCGAGACCTGGGTCTGCTTTGCCTTTGTGGGACTGTTCCTGAACATTGTCGATTCGTTCGTCAAACCGTTCCTCACGGTCATCTCGCTGCCGCTCACGATCATTACGCTGGGCATTTTCCAGCTTGTCGTCAACAGCTTTATGCTTGAGCTCGCGAGTTACCTGTCGGTCAACCTGCTGGGCGTCGGCATCTCCATCGCCAGCTTTGGATCGGCCTTTATGGGCAGCATCCTGGTGTCCATCACGCGCAGCATCCTCGACAGCATCGCCGAGGACTAAAACGGCCATTCCGGCCGTGTCCGTCTCAACAGCCCAAAACGAAGGCCGCCCATCGCAAAAATGGGCGGCCTTCTTATTTGTCAAGTCTCAAAGGACGAGAGAATCTACCATTTCTACCCCGTCCCCAAATGCAGGTGTGGGTTAGATGACATAGTCGTAGCCATGGTTGGGAGCGACAAGTTGATCGAGCGTCACACCGTCGAGGTAGTCGTTGATGAGCTTGTCCAGGTTCTTCCACACGTCGAGCGTGGGGCACTCGTCCGAACGCGAACAGCCCTTGCAGTCGCCGTCCAGGCATGCGACCGGTGCTAGGCTGCCCTCGGTCAGACGCAAGATCTCGCCCACCGTGTACTGCTCGGGCGGGCGCGTGAGCACGTAGCCGCCGCCCTTGCCACGCATACCCGAGAGCATGTTGGCACGTACGAGCGTAGCCAAGATGTTCTCGAGATATTTCTCGGAAATCCCCTGTCGCGCCGCGATCTCTTTGAGCGGGATGCGACCGGCCGCCTGGTGCTCGGCCAGATCGACCATAACGCGCAGGGCATATCTGCCCTTAGTAGAAACCAACATATATAGTGCTGCCTTTCGGTCATTTAGTCCGTAGAAATTCTAGCCGAAAAATTGGTTTTGAAAATACCCGTTCCGGTCAAGATGGTTAATCGACTCGTAATAATCTTCTATTTCCTATTGCGTTACTAGGCTTTACTGTCTACTATGCTTGCCAACAGCAAAACGAACAACCTATAAGGTTTGTGGGTTTCGCTGCTACACACACCGTAAAACCACACGGCATCCAGTCATTTGAACACTTTGGAGGTTCACCATGAGCAATGTTTATACGTCCATCGATCAGCTTATCGGCCACACCCCGCTTCTGGAGCTCACTCACTTTGAGGCCGATGAGGACCTCAAGGCCCGCGTGCTCGTCAAGCTGGAATACTTCAACCCCGCCGGGTCCGTCAAAGACCGCGTCGCCAAGAACATGATCGACGAGGCCGAGAAGGCCGGCAAGCTCGTGCGCGGCGGCGACTACACCATCATCGAGCCCACGAGCGGCAATACCGGCGTCGGCATCGCCTCGGTGGCGGCGGCTCGCGGCTACAAGGTGATCATCACCATGCCCGAGACTATGTCCGTCGAGCGCCGCAAACTTATGCAGGCATACGGCGCACAGCTCGTGCTCACCGACGGCTCCAAGGGCATGAAGGGCGCCATCGCCAAGGCCGAGGAGCTGCAGAAGGAGACACCCAACAGCATTATCGCCGGTCAGTTTGTAAACCCCGCCAACCCTGCCATCCACAAGGCCACGACCGGCCCCGAGATCTGGGATGACACCGACGGCAAGGTCGACATCTTCGTCGCCGGCGTCGGCACCGGCGGCACCGTGACCGGCGTGGGCGAGTTCCTCAAGGAGCAGAACCCCGAGATTCAGATCGTCGCCGTCGAGCCCGCTACCTCCCCGGTGCTCTCTAAGGGCCAGGCCGGCCCGCACAAGATCCAGGGTATCGGTGCCGGCTTTGTGCCCGACGTCCTCGACACCCAGGTCTATGACGAGATCATCCCCGTCGAGAACGACGACGCCTTTGCGACCGGCCGCGCCGTGGGCCACAAGGAGGGCGTGCTCGTGGGCATTTCGTCCGGCGCCGCCGTGTGGGCCGCGCTGCAGCTGGCCAAGCGCCCCGAGAACGAGGGCAAGACCATCGTGGCCCTGCTCGCCGATACCGGTGAGCGCTACCTGTCCACGGCACTGTTCCAGGACTAGAGCCTGTCGCCCATAGGTTGAGCCCACGGACGAGCCGGTCTCCTCTCTCCCGGCAGTCTGAGCCCATCCAATCAGGGTGTCCCACGAGACGCCCGAACTTGCTACAATGTCTGCGGCGCGGAACCAGCCTCCCGCGCCGCTTTTCTTTTTTGGCCACATGCCACCAAGGAGAACCTCCCCATGCACAACAAGCGCGTGCTCGTCGCCATGAGCGGCGGCGTCGATTCCAGCGTGACCGCGTACCTGCTCAAAAGCCAGGGCTACGAATGCGTCGGCGCCACCATGCGCCTCACCTGCCCCGCGCCCGATCCCGCCACGGGCATGAGTAAGGTCGACCGCGACATCGCCGATGCGAAGGCCGTCGCCGAGCGTCTGGGGATACCCCACCATGTGCTCGACTTGCAGCAGACCTTCGACCACAGCGTTATCGAGCGCTTTGTGAACGCCTACCAGGAGGGGCTGACGCCCAACCCGTGCATCATCTGCAACCGCCACATAAAGTTTGGCGCGTTGCTCGGTGCGGCGCTGGACATGGGCTGCGACTACATCGCAACGGGTCATTACGCCAAAACAAGCCAGACAGTAGACGGCACCTGGCAGCTGCATCGCGGCGAAGATCCCAAAAAGGACCAGAGCTACTTTTTATATTCGCTTACGCAGGAGCGCCTGGCGCACACGATCTTTCCGCTGGCAGGCCTAGACAAAGAGCGCGACGTGCGCCGCATAGCCGCCGAGCAAGGCTTTACCAACGCCCAGAAGGCCGAAAGCGAGGACATCTGCTTTATTCCAGACGGTGACTACGCGGGCTATATCGAGCGCCGCTGCGGACATCCCGCTGCACCGGGCGACATTGTGTGGCGCGACGGCAGCGTGGTCGGACGCCATAACGGCGCGTTGCGCTATACCATCGGCCAGCGCAAGGGCTTGGGCGTCGCGATGGCGCATCCCGTGTATGTGACGGCCGTCGATGCCGCCAACAACACCGTGCATCTGGGCGAGGCCGAGGACCTAACGGCCACAGCACTCACGGCCGACGACTGGATCTGGAGCGCCCCTGCCGACCGCATGGAGGCAGAACTCGATGCCGGCGGCATTCGCGTGGGCGCCAAGTACCGTTACCGTCAGAAAGACCAAGCAG
>USPH01000094.1 GCA_900556515.1 uncultured Collinsella sp. | reverse complement strand
AGACGAATCTCCTCGCTCTCGATGCGCACGGTCTTGGGCAGACCAGTGATCACGTCGCGGCCGTTGACCTCGACATCGAGCTCGTCCTTGAGCGGCACGGCGGAGCCGACCTTGATCTTGATGTCCTCTGCCGTACGCTCGCCGATGGCCAGGTTGTAGGCATCACGAACGTGCGTGAGGATGGCCTGATCGAACTCGTCGCCGGCAATACGGATGGACTGCGAGACGACGATGCCGCCCATAGCGATAACGGCAACCTCGGTGGTACCGCCACCGATGTCGATGACCATGGAGCCGGTGGGCTCCTCGACGGGCAGGTCGGCGCCGATAGCGGCGGCCATGGGCTCCTCGATCAGGTAGGCCTGGCGAGCGCCGGCCTGGATCGTGGCCTCAAATACGGCACGCTTCTCGACCGACGTGACGCCGGAGGGAACGCAGACGACAACGCGCGGACGCGGGGTCCACGGATAGCGCTTCTCGGAAGCCTTGTCGATAAAGTAGCGAAGCATGGCCTCGGTAACATCGAAGTCGGCGATGACGCCGTCCTTCAGGGGACGAACGGCCACGATGTTGCCGGGCGTACGGCCGAGCATGCGCTTTGCCTCGATACCGACCGCCAGGATGCGCTCGTCGTTCTTGTCGATGGCGACAACAGAGGGCTCGCGGATGACGATGCCCTTGCCGCGCACGGAGACAAGCGTATTTGCGGTGCCGAGGTCGATGGCGAGATCGCCCGCATAGCTACCGAAGAACATATCCATCAAAGAAAACAACGCAACTCCTGATGTGTTGGATGATTGCTGGAAAACTACTAGTTCATGATACTAGCGCAAGCCCGGCACCTCACTTGCGGTGAAGCGCCGGGCAAAGCTAAATCCCATAAGGTCACTACTGGTTGTCAGCAGCCGAGAAATCCATATCGAGCGAGGAAACGGCCCAGCCGATATGGTTGTCAGAGCGCACGAATTTGACGGTGTACTCCTGCTCGCCGCCCTTGGACAGCGATGCCTTAACCTTGGCGGTCGTCTCGGTCATGGACTGATCCATGCCCTCGACGGACACGGTGGCGCCCTGCGGAATCGAGGAGATGATCATCGATTTGGCGTCCTCGGACAGGCTCGAGGCCAGGCAAGACTCGGCCTTTGCGGTGTCACCGTCGCCGGCAGCCTGGAACAGATCGGTGATAACCGACTCCTGCGAGGGGAAGCCAAAGCCGCGCGTGTAGGCAAAGCCCAGACCGCCCGCGGCGATCAAAATGAGCAGAAGCAGCACGATGAAGACTTTGAGACCCGTGTGGCGATGGCGACGACGGACCTTGGCCTGCTTACGATCCTGACGGTCCTGCTGGACCATCTCGGACTCGGACAGCGTAAAGAAGCCGGTGTCCGAGGGATCGGGCATAAACTGACCGGTCGCGCCCGTAGGATCGAGCGGATCGACGGCAGGAGCGTCCATCGCGGGCGCCGGAGCCGTGGCCATAGCCGTCTGGGCAGACAGCGCGGCAAGCGAATCGTGCACGCGGGCAAGCTCATCGGCCTGCTCGGAGGTGAGCTGGTAGATGCCATCGGCAGTAGCGGCGTTAAAGGCGTCGAGTGCGTCGGAGGGGCGGCCGGCGGCAGAAAGTGCCTGACCCATGCCGGCGTTGAGCGCACGCGTGTCGTCGCGGGGGCCGGCAAAGTCGATAGCCGTGCGGTAGGTCTCCACGGCATCCGCCGGACGGCCGAGCTTAATGAAGCAACGACCAAGCTCGCCCAGTGCGGCGGCAGGAGCCGGATTGGCGCCGTCGATGGCAGCCTGACGGAAGGCAGTACCCGCGTTGGCATAATCGCCCGACTGGAACAGCGCATTGCCCAGGCCCAGATAGGCCTTGAACGGCGTGGCATAGGAAGCATCCTGCGTAGCAGCAGAGAACGCCTGGGCGGCCGTCGTGTAGTCGCCCACGGCGGCGAGCGCCTTGCCGCGGTTGGTGAGCAGCGCGCCGCGCTTGCCGTAGGTGCCGTCGTTGAGGGCGGCAGCATAAGCCTCGGCGGCCTCGGCATACATGCCCAGGTGCATCAAGGCGTTGCCACGAAGGTGATCGGCCTCGCCCATAATCTCATCGGGAGTCTTTGCCGCCCCAAGCATCTGGGCTGCAGCGGAAAAATCACCCGCGCGGTAAGCGGCGCGGCCCTGTTGGATCAGCTGGCTATTCAAGGAAGTCCCCTTTACTCGTGAACGATCTCGACATGGACGATCTCGTCGCCGGCACGCAGCTGCGAAATCACATCGAGACCCTCGACCGTGGTACCAAAGACGGTGTAACCGGAATCGAGGTTATGCTGGGCGCCCAGGCAGAAGTAGAACTGCGAACCCGCGGAATCGGGGTCCATGGAGCGTGCCATGGCAAGGGCACCATCGACATGGCTGTTGCGCGGATTGGTGGCAAACTCGCCCTTGATGCAGTAGCCGGGGCCACCGGTACCGGGCATGCCGTCGGGGCCCTCAAGACCAGCGGCGACGTCGGCGCCGGACATATCGCGGGTATTGGGGTCGCCGCCCTGGATGACAAAACCGGGCACATAGCGATGGAACTTAAGGCCATCATAGAAGCCCATCGTGGAAAGCTCGCAGAAGTTCGCGACATGAATGGGAGCGCCCTCGCCGTCAAACTTGACCTTGATGGTACCCTTCGACGTCTCGATAACGGCGCACTCGTCGCCGGCAAGCTGATACTCGGGCGTGTAGAGCTCTTTCTTAAAACCAAACATGTGGTTCCTTCCTCGTGCGTTTAAAGCATATTTGTACGAATTGTAGCAATAAGCATACGCTTACATCAATTGCGCACGTAGGTTATGCCGACTATGGCGAACTAATTTTGGGAACGCTGCTGCGGCTTCCAGGAGCCCACATTGGCGTCGTACTGGTTCAGCGCGCTGTTGCCGCCCTGTGCGATGGGCGCCAAGATATCGCTTTGGTGGGAACTCATCGACTCACCATCGGGAATGGCCAGCGAGATGTCCCAGCTCTGACAGATCACGTCGACACGCTCGTACATCCACTCGGCAAGCTGCTTTAAGTGGGCGATGTCATCCGCATAGACCGTATCGTCCTGATACTTAAGGTTGTTGAGCTCATCTTGCGTCTTTTTGATCTGGTCGCGCAGGGCGTAGGCACTCTGCGACAGCTCCTGACGGGTGGACAGTGGCGTTCGAAGATAGCCATTGTTAAAAGAATCGATGACCTCGCCGATCTGGTCCTCGTCACCGTAGGACACGATGGTCTGATACAGACCGTCGAGCCTGGTATAGAGCTGATCATCGGTGAGCACAGTTTCTTCCTGGACCACCTCGGCAGAATCGTCCTGCTTGGTATCGTCCTCAGTCGCCTCGCCCTTTTGGCGCGTGGGGAAGGTCGTCTGCGCAGCCTGGCCAAACTGGTCGTAGAAGGCAGGCATGACACCCATGGGATCGGCCGTCACGAACCAATAGGCACCGCCGCAAACGACGGCAAGGACCGCGATGACGATGAGCGGCTTGGGGATATGACGCTTGTGCTTGTGATAGGCGTCCTCGTCGGGATGCACCTTGCGCTTGGGTTTTTGAGCATCGTCATGCAGGGAAACGGGCGTGGGAATATCGACCTTGGGGATACCGAAATCCTTATCGAAAGCCGGCAGCACGCAGGTCTCGTTAGGATCGGCGGCGTCCGAAAGAACCGCGGCAGCCGAGGCGGGCGCATGAGGCACCTCGGTATCGATCTGCTCTTGCGTTAGGCGCGGAAAGCCCGCCGTGCGGCCCGCTGCCAGGTCGGATGCGGCCGCGTCCTCGGAGAGGATACCCGGAGCAGGGCGTCCGCATTTTGGGCACGTGCGATCATGCGGAGAAAGACGGGCACCGCAGCCCTCACAGAACACGAACTCGGTGTGCTCGGGACCATCGCCCGGACCCACATAGGCGTTGCAGTAGGGGCAGAACGAGGCGCCGTCCTCGATAGTCTTAAGGCAATGCGGGCAGATCACGGCATCCTCTTTTCGAAGCAATTCAAACAATCGAGGTTAGAGCATAACATCGCCACGGCCCCACAGGAACAAGGCACCAATTCAACATCGCCAGGGCGCGTAGCTACTTCTTCTTTTTGCTTGGCATCGAGACTTTGATGCCTTGGGCGGACTTGGTCACACGAGAGCGCTTAGCTCCGGTACTCTTCTTTTTCTTGGGCTGGGCCTGGGCCACGCCCTCGAGTGCGCGGGCCTCGGCCTCGCGAGCGGTGCGATCTTCGCGGCGCTGCGCCATGTCGGCGGCGACGCGCTTGGCAAAACGTTCGGCCGTCGAGCCCGTCGAGCTCACCTTGCCGCCACCGCGACCCAGGCGGACGCGCACACCGCGGCCAAAACCAGTTGCGGCATGACGACGACGCGGCTTGAGCGAATCCATCATCGTGGCGAGCTTAAAGAACACCGAGCAGGTAAAGACCACGATAACAGCCAAGATAACCATCTGGCCCATCGACAGGTTGGCAATAGAAAGCAGCTCCGGGAATCCGATAACGCCCACCAGGATGCCGGCGACTACAAACACAAAGAGCACCACACGTAAGGGCGTGAGAGGCTGCGAGATGCGCCAGATTAGGCTGACGCTCGCCGCGCACGACGTAAGCAGGCACATCGTAGACAGCGTGAGCTGGCTAAAGCCAAACACGTGCGCCACAAAGATATCGAGCGCCGCAGCCAAAATGACCGCAATCGACGCCGGCAGTGCACGCTTGAGTACGTTGCTCAAAAACGCACCCTTCACACGAGCATTGTTGGGCTCCAGGCCCAACACAAAGCCCGGCGCGCCGACGCAGAAGAAGTTAATGAGCGTCATCTGGATGGGCTCGAAGGGGTACGGCGGCAGCGCGATACACAGCGCCGCCAGGCCCATCGAGAACAGCGTCTTGGTCAGGAACAGTGAGGCCGAACGCTGCAGGTTGTTGATGGAGCGACGGCCCTCGGCCACCACGGCGGGCATCGAGGCAAAGTCGTTGTCGACGAGTACGATCTCGGCCACGTTACGCGCGGCATCGGAGCCGGCCGCCATGGCCACGGAGCAGTCGGCCTCCTTGAGCGCCAGCACGTCGTTGACGCCGTCGCCCGTCATGGCCACGGTGTGCTCGCGGCGCTTGAGCGCCTGCACGAGCTCGCGCTTCTGCTGCGGGGTGACGCGTCCGAATACGTGGTAACGGCCCGCGGCGGCATCGATCTTGGAGGGGGTGTCGAGCGTCGTGGCGTCCACGTAGGCACCGGCTCCCGGGATGCCCACGACCCGCGCGATCGAGGACACGGTGCGCGGGTCGTCGCCTGAGATGACGTTCAGGGTGACACCCTGCTCCCTGAAGAACCCGATGGTCTCGGCCGCGCTGGCCCGGATCTCGTCCCGAATGGTGACGAAGCCCAAGGGGCGCGGCACGCCGAGGATGTCGCCCTCGGACGTGAATCCGTCCACCTCTGCCGCGACGAGCACGCGGCAGGTGTCGGCGAGCTCCGCGACGCGCCGCTCGTGCTCGGCGAAGACCTCGGGCGTGAGGACGAACTGCGCCGCGCCCATGACGAAGGAGCCGTGCTCCGTCTCGGCCCCGCTCCACTTCTTATCAGACGAGAACGGGATGGCGCGCACGATCCGGCCCTCCCCCGCCGGGGATCCCTCGTAGTGGGCGAGCAGCGCCTTGCAGGTCTCGTTCGCATCGCCCGCCGTGGCGCGCGCGATGCCTGCGAGGGCGAGGTCGAGCGCCGCCACGTCGGACGCCACGCCGCCACGGGCCTCGCCCTCGCCGCCGGAGAGCGCGATGGGATACGTCCCCTCGACCTCCATGCGGCCCGAGGTGATCGTTCCGGTCTTGTCGAGGCACAGCACGTCGACGCGAGCGAGCGTCTCGATACAGTACAGCTGCTGGGCGAGCACCTTACGGCGCGCGAGGCGAATC
>USPH01000093.1 GCA_900556515.1 uncultured Collinsella sp. | reverse complement strand
TCTCGTGGGCTCGGAGATGTGTATAAGAGACAGGGACGATTGGCGCAAGTACCTGTAGGGCGACGCACGCGATGTGACATGCCAAGCCGGCGGGAGGAGCTGCTCCTGACGGCTTTTTACTGAGTGAGGAGTTCAAGATGAAAAACGTTCTGTGCTTTGGCGACAGCAACACGTATGGCTACGATCCGGCGGGTATGCGCGACGGCACCGCGGTGCGCTATGCGCAAGATGTGCGCTGGTGCGGTGTGGCCCAGCGCGATCTGGGCGAGGGCTGGCATGTGATCGAGGAGGGCCTGAACGGCCGCACGACGGTGCGCGACGATATGTACCATCTGGACACCAACCTCAACGGCATTCGCGCGCTGCCGATGCTGCTGGAGTCGCATAAGCCGCTGGATGCCATTGTGATTATGCTGGGCACTAACGACTGCAAGACCGCTTTTAACGTAACGGCCACCGATATCGCTGACGGTGCCATGGCACTCGTTCGCACGGTCCGCGTGTTTCCGTGGACTGATGCCGCACCCTGCCCGCGCATTCTGCTGGTGGCTCCCATCAAGATTAAGCCGCAGATTGCCGATGTGTATATGACCGAGTTTGGCGAGCATGCCGTGGAGGCGTCGGAGCATTTTGCCGAGTACTACGCGTGGGTGGCCGAGCAGCTCGGCTGCGACTTTATGAATGCCGCCGACTTTGCCGAGGCGGGGGATATTGACTATCTGCACATGATGCCCGAGGGTCACGAGAGCCTGGGCCACGCCGTGGCGGCCAAGCTCCAAGAGATGCTCGGTGAGTAGTCCGACCCCAAACCACCACAGCCATCTTTGCGGTGGTTTGGGGCGTTTGTTTGTCTCGATCTGTAACATCTGGGGTTGATTTTGCCGAGTAATTGTTACAGATTGAGATAAATAAAAGGGTGCGAATAAAAAATCTCGATCTGTAATAGGTAGACCTAGAAATGGACTCTAACTGTTACAGATTGAGATATTTGCGGGAACCACCACGAAGGGGACAGGCACCTTTGCGGTGGCTTGGGCTGCGAATCTTAATACTGCCACATGTGGTTGACGGGGCCGGAGCCTTTGCCCATGTCAAAGCCGGCGGCCAGAGCGCCCGTTAGGTATGCCTTGCCGGCGTTGACAGCGTCGGCAAGATCCATGCCCTGAGCCAGCGCGCAGGCGATGGCGGACGAGAGCGTGCATCCGGTGCCGTGCGTGTTGTCGGTCTCGATGCGCTTGTGGCGGAACCACGTGGTGAGTGGATCTCCCAGATGGTTGCCCTCGTCATCGAGTGGCGCGGGTTCGGCCAGTACATCGTTGGCCTCGTTGACAAGATGCCCACCCTTAACGAGGGATGCGCAACCAAAGCGGCGGGTGAGGAGCATGGCAGCATTTTGCTGCGTGCGCTCGGAGTCGACCTCGTAGTCGAGCAGGGCCATGGCCTCGGGAATATTGGGCGTGATAACCGTCGCTAGCGGGAACAGGCGGCGGGTGAGCGCCTCGGCGGCATCTTCGGCAATCAGCCGCGCGCCCGAGGTGGCGACCATGACGGGGTCGACGACCACGTTCGTTGCGTTCCAGGCGCTCAAGCGGTCGGCGATGACTTCGATAATCTCGACAGAAGAAACCATGCCGATCTTGACGGCGCTTGGGCGGATATCGTCAAAAACGGCGTCAATTTGCGCGGCTACGATATCTGGCGAGATATCCTGCACGGCGGTAACGCCCAGTGTGTTTTGCGCTGTGATGGCGGTGATGGCCGTCTCGGCATACAGGCGGTGCGCCGTGATGGTCTTGATGTCGGCCTGAATGCCGGCGCCACCGCTGGAATCGGATCCCGCGATGGACAGGACGGCAGGTACCTTACTACGATCCATGTTCGCTCCCTTGTTCGGTCGGAATCAAATGGGTCTTTAAGCCAGCATTATAAAGATGCCCGGGCCGACTCTATGCCGAACCCGGGCGGGCGATGCAATCTCTACGCAAATGTAAGTAAATGTTCACAAGTCAACAATTGACAGGCACCAGCTCGCCGCCAGAAGCGGCCGCGGCGACAGGGTTAGTCCTCCATGCCGAGGTCGATCGTGGTGCCCTCGAAGATCTTGTTGACGGTGCGGACGGCGCACATCTTGCCACACATGGTGCAAGTGCCCTCGGTGGCGGCGGGGGACTCCTCGTAGCGCTTCTTGCCCGTAACCGGGTCGAGCGCGCACTCCCACATGGCGTCCCAGTCGAGCTTGCGGCGTGCCTGGCCCATCTTGTCGTCCATGTCGCGGGTGTGCGGCACCTTCTTGGCGATGTCGGCGGCGTGTGCGGCAATCTTGGTGGCCATGAGGCCGTCGAGCACGTCCTGGGCGTTGGGCAGGCACAAGTGCTCGGCCGGCGTCACGTAGCACAGGAAGTCGGCGCCGGAGCTGGCGGAGATAGCGCCGCCGATGGCAGCGGTGATGTGGTCGTAGCCCACGCCGATATCGGTCACCAGCGGCCCGAGCACATAGAACGGGGCGTTGTGGCACAGGCGCTTCTGCAGTTTCATGTTGGCGGCGATCTCGTCGAGCGCCATGTGGCCCGGACCCTCGACCATAACCTGGACGCCGGCGGCCCATGCGCGCTTGCACAGCTTGCCCAGCTCGATCATCTCGGCGGTCTCGGTGGCGTCGTTGGAGTCGTAGAGGCAGCCCGGGCGACAGGAGTCGCCGAGCGAAATCGTCACGTCGTACTCGTGGCAGATTTCGAGCAGCTCGTCGTAGAACTCATAGAACGGGTTCTCGTTACCGGTGACCTCCATCCAGCCAAACAGCAGCGAGCCGCCGCGGCTCACGATGTTCATGAGGCGGCCGGTCTCCTTAAAGGTCTTTGTGACCGACTTGTTTATGCCGCAGTGGATGGTCATAAAGTCCACGCCGTCCTCGGCGTGCGCGCGCACGACCTCGAACAGGTCGTCCTTGGTAAGCTTGACCAGCGGCTTTTCCATGTAGCCGATGGCGTCGTACATGGGGACGGTACCTACCATGAGCGGCGTCTCGTCGATGAGCTGCTGGCGGAACTGGCGCGTCTTGCCCGAGTTGGAGAGGTCCATGATGGCGTCGGCGCCAAAGTCCTCGGCGATCTTGACCTTCTTCCATTCCTCGGCGGCATCGGCCTTGTCGCCCGAGATGCCCAAGTTCACGTTGACCTTGGTGGACAGGCCCTCACCGACGCCAAAGGCGCGCATGCCTTTTTTGATGTGCACGATGTTGGCAGGAATGGCGATGCGGCCGTCGGCCACGCGCTCGCGGATGTACTCGGGGTCGCGATGCTCGCGCTCGGCGACCTCCTTCATCTGCGGTGTGATCTGCCCGGCGCGGGCGAAGTCGATTTGCGTGACGAGCTTGGGCTCGGTCTGTGTGCTCATTGGCACGGCTCCCTTCGTTGGCATTACCCATATCAGGTTTGCGGGTCAGGGCGGGCGCGCCCAATCTCAGCCTGCCGTCTTGTCCTGCAAGCCCCCCGTTTATGTAATGGGCTCAAGTATAGCTCGAATGGGTACGATTGGCCTAACGAGCGTGCCTGTGAGGAGGCGAACATGGAAGACAAGCATCTATATCGAGAGACGCAATGGGATGTATCGGCCGAGGAAAGCCGTGCGCACCATGGCCTTGTCGCGATCGGTTTTGCGGTGCTTGCCGTGCTGGTGATTGCCTTTTGTATCTGGACGTTTGGTGGTCGCGGCGGCGCTGCATGGGAGTTCGAGGCTGATGATAGCCTACCGATTATGACGGTGAGGAGTACTGGCGGTAATGCCAATACGCTCGCCGTTCCGGGCGATTATTGGTACCCGTGCGATGAGTTTGTGCAGTTGCAGCTGAGTGGTGGGTCTATTCCTGGTGAGGAAATCGAACGCGTGACGTATGATGCGACGTTCAAAACGTTGACGGTGAAGCTCAAAGATCAAGGGGATGTGCCCACGACGATGGATATCGCGCTGACGGAATGGCGCCTGGAGCCCCCGTCGGGTGTTGCGGTGTCCGAGGTCGAGCACGTCAAGATTGTCTATCAGGACGGTTCGACAAACGGGATTGCAAAGGCCGACGGTCTAGCAGAATAGGTGTCGAGCCTAGCAGCCAATTCATAAAAGTTGCGGTGGAATAGTTCCTGGTTGTGCGAAAAAGGCTCAAATAGGAATTATTCCACCGCAAGTTATATAGAGAAGGCTGAGCGGGTCAGTGTTGGGTGCCGGCTCTAGAGCATCTGTTCGTTGATGAACATGAGGGTGCCTAGGTATGAGAGCTCGGGGACGTGGCGATAGCCGATGTTGAATGCAGTAAGTTCGCTTGCATCCTCGAGCTTGTTTTCTGCCATCCACCGCACCATGGAGCCGCGCGCCTTTTTGCTGGCGGTCGACCGTTGGATGGGCTTCCCGTTGCGGATACCCTCGCCAAAGAGGCACGTGACGGCTGTGGCGTCGCCCGCGAGGTGGGGCAGAACGGCTTTGGCATACTCTACGCTGGCGAGGTTGACGATCGTGGTGTTTGAACCTGCCGGGGCGATAGCCCGCGCGAGCTTATCGCTCCAAAATGCGTAGAGGTCTCGGGCACCGTCGACGACAAGCTTCGCGCCCATCTCCAGCCGATACGGTTCGACGGCATGAAAGGGACGAACGCACCCGTAGAGGCCGGAGAGGATCCACAGATGGTCTTGCAGCCATGCGAGCTGCGCGGAATCCATCACCTCGGGTGCCATGCTCTGGTATTGAATGCCGTGATAGGACATGGCGGCAGGGGAGAGGTGACGGGCGAGTGCGGGATTGTCGAGATCGCCGCTTTTCAGGATGGGCCCGAACTCATGCAGGGTGTTGAGGCAAGGTCCCAGCAGTTTGTCACTCACGTTCCACAGCGCCTGCAGGCCGCCGCTGCCTTCATTCCGCTCGATATCTAGCAGTGCGCGGTGGAGGCGAGCCGTCTCGCGCACAAAGGGTGGGATGCCCAGGACTTCAAAAGCATCTTGGGCCGCGCGCATCTGCTTGGCGGGCGAAATGATGACCTGCAGCATGGGCTCTCCTCTGCCAAAAAAGTTGCGGTGGAATACGGTCTGTTTTGGCTGTTTATGGGCCAGTTTAGTCCGTATTTCACCGCAACTGATGAAGGGTTGGTTAGGCTCGCTCGATGAAGGCCTTGTAACCGCGATATGCCTCGTAGATGTCGGCCTTGTTGGCGACCTCCCACAGGGCGTGCATGGACAGGACGGCAACGCCGGAGTCGATGACGTTCATGCCGTACTTGGCCATGATGTAGGCGATGGTGCCGCCGCCACCAGCGTTGACGCGGCCGAGCTCGCAGGTCTGGAAGTCCACGCCGGCCTCGTCCATGATGTCGCGGACGAGGGCCACATACTCGGCGTCGGCGTCGTTAGAGCCGCCCTTGCCGCGGCTGCCCGTGTACTTGTTAAAGCACAGGCCGCGACCCATGAAGGCGGCGTTCTTGGTCTCGAACTTGCCGGCATAGCCCGGGTCGAAGCCGGCGGACACGTCGGAGGAGAGCATACGGCTGCGGGCGAGCGCGCGGCGCAGAGCCAGCGGGCTGTCCTCGCCGGCGAGCATCATGATCTCGGCGACGGTGTTCTCGAAGAAGCGACTCGTCATGCCGGTGGCACCCACGGAACCGATCTCCTCCTTGTCGACGATGAGCGTGATACTCGTGCGCTCCACGTTGGTGACGTTGATCTGGGCGAGCATGGAGGGGTAGGCACAGACGCGGTCGTCATGGCCATAGCCCAGAATCATGGAGCGGTCGAGGCCCATGTCGCGGGCGGGGCCGGCGGGCACGACCTCGATCTCGGCGGAGAGGAAGTCCTCCTCCTCGACGTCGTACTGCTCCTTGAGGATATCCAGGAACATCTGCTTGACGGGCTCCTTGGGGCTGTCTCTTATACACATCTCCGAGCCCACGAGACATGCGCAGATCTC
>USPH01000092.1 GCA_900556515.1 uncultured Collinsella sp. | reverse complement strand
CTTCGTCGGCAGCGTCAGATGTGTATAAGAGACAGATGGAGCTGCTGTCCATCTTTGATATGGAGCATCTGGCAAACGAGCAGGCTGGCTCGCTGCCTTACGGTGCCCAGCGTCGTCTGGAGATTGTCCGCGCGCTTGCCACGAACCCCAAGCTGCTGCTGCTCGACGAGCCTGCCGCCGGCATGAACCCGTCCGAGACCGCGGAGCTCATGGAGAACATCGTCAAGATTCGCGACACCTTCGGCATCGCCATCATGCTCATCGAGCACGACATGTCGCTCGTTATGAACATCTGCGAGGGCATCTGCGTGCTCAACTTTGGTAAGGTCATCGCCAAGGGCACGGCCGAGGAAATCCAGAACAACGACGCCGTTATCGAGGCGTATCTGGGCAAGCAGGATAAGGGGGAGAACTAAATGGCAGAGCCGATGCTTTCCGTCTACAACATCAACGTCTGGTACGGCGCCATCCACGCCATCAAGGATATCTCCTTTAACGTCAACGAGGGCGAGATCGTGGCCCTGATCGGTGCGAACGGTGCCGGCAAGTCCACAACGCTCAAGACTGTCTCGGGCCTGCTGCGTTCCAAGACCGGCTCCATCAAGTTTATGGGCGAGGACATTACCCATACGCCCGCCGATAAGCTGGTTGGTAAGGGCCTGGCCCAGGTGCCCGAGGGACGTCGCGCCTTTTTGCAGATGACGGTTGAGGAGAACCTGGAGATGGGCGCCTACACGCAGCCCAAGTCCACGGTGGCTCCGGGCCTGGAGCGCGTCTACGAGCAGTTCCCGCGCCTTAAGGAGCGCCGTCGCCAGGTTGCCGGCACCCTTTCGGGCGGTGAGCAGCAGATGCTCGTCATGGGCCGCGCCCTTATGAGTAACCCCAAGCTGCTCATGCTCGATGAGCCCTCCATGGGTCTGGCGCCGATTCTGATTGAGCAGATCTTCCAGATTGTCGAGGACCTGCACAAGGCCGGCACCACGGTGCTCCTGGTCGAGCAGAACGCGCAGATGGCGCTCTCGATCGCCACGCGCGGCTACGTGCTCGAGACCGGCAAGATTACCATGACCGGCACGGGCCAAGAGCTTCTGCACGACGACAACGTCCGCAAAGCCTATCTTGGTGGTTAATCCATTCAACAAAGGGGCGCTGACTATCCCGGTCAGCGCCCCTTTTTAAGTTGCGGTGAAATAGGGACTAAATGAAGGCTCTAGACGCCAAACAGTCCCTATTCCACCGCAACTTCATGGGGATGTGTGACAATGCCCGTCGGAAACCATCTGCTGTCTTTGGGGGCTTATCTATGCTGTACGAGTTTTGTGCCGAGAACTTTGAGCGAGTGCCGGCGGCCATCGAGGCCGGTGCGGGGCGCATTGAGCTGTGTGACAACCTCGCCGTCGGTGGCACCACGCCTTCTGCCGGCGTTATTAGCGCTACAGTCAGCTGCGCTCACGAGCATGACGCGCGAGTGATGTGCATGATTCGTCCGCGTGGTGGCGACTTTCATTACAACCAGGACGAGCTGCGCATGATGGAGATGGACCTGGGCCTTGCTGTGAGCGCCGGCGTTGACGGCCTGGTCTTTGGCTGCTGCAAGCCCTGTGCCGGCGGCTGGGCGCTCGATGAGCTCACCCTCGGCGCCCTCGTTATGGCTACGGGCTGCGCGACGGAGGAGTGCAAGCGCGAGTCCCTTGACATCACCTTCCACATGGCATTTGACCAGCTCTCGCCCGAAGCTCAGCTGGACGCCATTGACACGCTTGCCGACTGCGGCGTCACGCGCATTCTTACGCACGGTGGTGCTGCCGGTGCGCCGATCGAGGACAACTTCGAAAACCTGGCTCGCCTAATCGAGTATGCGGGCGATCGTTTGACCATCCTTCCCGGCGGCGGCATCACTACGGCAAATCGCGACGCGGTCGCGGCGGCGCTAGGCGTCTCCGAGCTCCATGGCACCAAGATCGTGCCGCTGGGGGTATAACCCGTGGCGCTGGTATTTGACGTTCAGCAGGCGAGCGGCAAGCCCGACGATAATCGTCGCCCTGGAACCGCGTGCCCTTTTTGCGACACGGAGGGGCTCGCCAACATCATCCAGCGCGATGGTGACTGCATCTGGCTCGAGAATAAGTTCAAGACCTTGCGGGCCACCCGTCAGACCGTATTGATCGAGTCGGCCAATCACGACGCCGACCTGGTGACCTATGAACTGGATGAGCTGCATCATGTGATGAGGTTTGCCCTGGGCTGTTGGCAGCAGATGATCGATTCCCAACAGTACCGCAGTGTGCTCATGTACAAGAACAAAGGCCCGCTTTCGGGCGGCAGCCTCGTCCATCCACACATGCAGATTGTGGGCTTGGAACAGGAGGACGGCTATGCGGCGCTGACCTCAGCAAACTTTGAAGGCATCGATGTTTGGCGGCGGGGGAGAATCTCGGTCAACATCTCAACCGAGCCGATCATGGGATTCTTTGAGGTCAACATCTCGGCTCCACAGGGAATCGCCGCCAGCGACGACGCCCGCGACCAAGTCGAAGCAGACCTGTTTGCCGATGCGACCCAGGTGGCCCTGCGCTATATCCTGCACGAACACCACGGCGGTCGCGCGGAGTCGTACAACTTGTTCTTCTACCACATGGACGGCCGGACCATTGCCAAGGCGCTGCCACGTTGGGTGGTTTCGCCCTACTTTGTGGGCTATCGTCTGGCCCAGGTCAATGCTGAGACCACACTCGATACCGATGCTGAGCGCCTACGCGCGCATCTGGAAACGCTCGCGTAGCAAGGCGAGCGCCTGCGAAAAGTGTGCTGCCTAGCGTGCCATCGCGTCGCGGCCGGCCTTGACCCGCTTGCGCTGTTTGGCGCGCTCTTCGCCGGTTAGGCGCTCAAAGAGATGCCCGATAATCGAGGCCAGCACCTGCTGAAACAGCGTTCCGCACATGACGGGGAACACGACTTCGCCCGGAAAGTACTGCGTGGCGATGACGGCGCCCGAAGAGATGTTACGCATGCCGCAGGTAAAGCACATGGTGGTCGTCTCGCTATACGGCAGATGCAGCGCACGGGCGACCAGAAAACCGACGACAAAGCCGCTGATGGCGAAGACCAAAATAAAGAGGGTGACTTCCAGGCGCATCGTGTTCATGTGCAGCACGTACTCGCTCATGGCGGTGGAGTTGGACGCGATGACCCCCATCATCATGAACTTGCAGGCGGGCGAAAGCGCGGGGGAGAGTTTCTCATGACCCCAGCCGCGCGTGAGTTCGTTAATGACGATACCGAGCACGGCGGGTATGGCGATCATGAAGGCCATATTCTGCATCATGCTCGGCACTTCGATCGAGACGGTGGCGCCCAGCAGGAGCTTGAGCGTAAGAGGAATCGTCACGGGCGAGATAACCGAGGACGTCAGGATAATGGTAAGCGCGAGCGGGCCGTTGCCGCCGAACATGCTAATCCACATAAAGGCAGTGACCGCCACGGGTACGCTGTACTCGAGCACGATGCCGCAGACAAGGTTGGGGTTGGAGCCAAAGAAGAGTGACCCTATGGCATACGCCGCGATGGGAATAAGCACTGCCGAGACCAGCAGCGCCAGAATCAGGTGCAGCGGACGGTGGAACACCTCGGCTACCTGGTGAAAAGTGTTGCTGAGCGCGCCCTGAAACGTCATAAAGGCGAAGAGGGCGGGAACAATGGGCTTGAGCACGCCGATCTGCTGGGGAAAGAGCACGCCGAGCGCCACGCAAATCGGAACGATGATCTGCATATGCCCCGCGAGGAACTTTCCCAGTCCAGCCCATTGCTTCATATGTCCCGTGACTCCCTTTATCCGCGAACTCGTTTGTATGGATATGCTAGACGCTCGTATGCGTCCGTGCGGCTGAAACGCTCGATTATTTCGAGACCATTACCGCCATCGTTTGCCGAAACCGCGGCGCACCGCGGCGTTTTGCGTCCGCGCTGCACGGTATAATAAATCCGTTCAACAGATCTGCCTGCCGAAGCGGGCATACACAGAGGACTCATCGCTATGAACCGTGAGAGGTATCGCGGCGACCTGCCCCTATCGGGGGTGGGTGCCTATGTCATCGCTTAAGACGACGCATCGCTGGGCGGTCGCTCAGCAAAACCCCGAGCTCGAAAAGGAGCTTTCGGCTGGTCTGGGCATTCCCGGGCTGGTGGCGCGCATTATGGTCGCGCACGGCATTGGCTCCATCAAAGAGGGCCAATTGTTTTTGACGCCTTCGCTCGATCGCGACTGGGCCGACCCACTCATTATCCCGGGCATGTCGGTCGTCGCCGACCGCGTCGAGCGTGCTATTCGCAACCACGAGCACATTGCAGTCTTTGGCGATTTTGACGTTGACGGTATTACGTCGACCTGCCTGTTGACCGAGGCGCTGCGCACGTTTGGCGCCGATGTTACGCCGTTTATTCCGCATCGCTTTGATGAGGGCTACGGTCTTTCGCGCGCGGCGCTCGACCGCGTTAACGAGCTCGCTCGCCCCCAGCTGATCGTGACCGTCGATAACGGCATTGCCGCCAAGGAAGAGGTTTCCTATCTGGAGAGCCTGGGGATCGATTTGGTGGTCACGGACCATCACGAGCCCTCCGACCAGGTGCCGCAGGGTGTGCCCCTGACTGACCCCAAGCTCGAGGACGAGGGCCCCTCGCGTGAGCTTGCCGGTGCTGGTGTGGCGCTCAAGCTGGTGCAAGTCCTGGGTGAGCGCCTGGGCAAGCCGTCGTATTGGCGTTCGCTAATCGAGGTCGCGGCGCTGGGCACCGTGTCCGACATGATGCCGCTCACGCCCGAGAACCGCGCGCTGGTTGCCGAGGGCATCCAGCAGATGCGCGTAACCGCTCGCCCCGGCTATATCGCGCTTGCCGCGCTCGCCAAGGCGGACCTTTCTACCATTACGGCCGACGGCCTGTCGTTTTCGCTCATCCCTCGTCTGAATGCTGCCGGCCGCATGGCTGATCCCAAGCTGGCACTCGACCTGCTGCTTGCCCGCGATCCCATCGAAGCAAGCGCACTGGCGGCTGAGCTCGAGGAAATCAACCGCCAGCGCCGTGAGATCGAGGCGGAGCTCACGCGCGATGCCATGGCAAAGGTCGAGGAGACCTATGACGGCGGGCGCGCGATCGTTGTGGGCGGCGAAGGCTGGCACGAGGGCGTCAAGGGCATCGTGGCAAGCCGTCTGACCAACCGCTACCACGTGCCGGCGCTGCTGTTCTCGATCGAGGACGGTATCGCGCGCGGCTCTGGTCGCTCGGTGGGCATAGTTAACCTGTTTGACGCCGTCGAGCGCTGTTCCGACCTGCTGATTCGTCGCGGCGGACATGCCGGTGCGGTGGGAGTGACCATCGAGGCATCCAAGCTCGATGAATTCCGTCGTCGCCTTTCCGCCGTGCTATCGGAGATTCCCGCCGAGGACTTTGAAGACATCGACGAGGTTGCCGCCACGGTCGACCTTTCCGAGCTGAATATCGAGACTATAGAGCAGATTTCCCGTCTTGAGCCGTTTGGCCAGGGCAACAAGGTGCCGCTGCTGGCCGCCGAGGGCGTGACGATGTGCGACCGCGCCGTGGTGGGCAAAACCGGCGAGCACATGCGCTTTGTGGCGACCGATGGCGCCGCGAGTGTGCCGGCCATTATGTTCCGCGTGCCGCAAATCGATAAGCTCATCAACTGCGATAGCGCTGTCGACTTGGTGTTCGAGGCCGTTGCCGAGCATTGGCAGGGGCGTGTGAAGCCCAAGCTCATGATCAAGGATGTTCTGGTCCGCGATACCATGCTGCCCAGCGTCGACGATCCGGCATGCGAGCTTCGTCGTGGCGTGCAGCCGGCGGATTCCGGCCTGCGCCTGGAGTCGCGCAAGCGCGAGACGCTCGCCCAGCTTTCCTATACCGAGCTCACGCGCTCGCTTATCCATAGCCTGTCTCTTATACACATCTGACGCTGCCGACGAAGCTAGAAGTGTA
>USPH01000091.1 GCA_900556515.1 uncultured Collinsella sp. | reverse complement strand
GTAGTAGGGGCCGGCGAAGGAGACGAGCTTCTTGCGCTCATCGGTGATGGTGTAGGTGGCGAAGACGGCGTCGACCTGGCCGTTCTGCAGGACGGACTCGCGCGTGTCAGAGGTCACCTGGGTGATCTCGACCTTGTTCTCGCCCAGGATGTAGTTGGACAGGAGCTGTGCGATACCGGCGTCGAAGCCACGGGTCTTGCCGTCCTTCTCGTTAAGGAGGGAGAAGAGCGTGGAAGTCTGAACGCCACCGATCTTAAAGACGCCGGCGTCCTTGACGGCCGTGGCCCAGGTGCTGGCGGCGATGGCGTCGTCATCGGCCTTGGGGCCGTTGTCGACGAGCTTGTCGAAAGCCTTGGCATCGAGCGTGGTGGAAGCCTCGGTATCGTCGGAGCTCTTGGAAGAGCCAGCGGCGGAACCCTTGTCGGCCTCGGCGCTGGTGTCGGAGCAGCCGGCAAGACCAAGGCCGGCGACGGTTGCGAAGGTGGCGGCGACAAAGCCGCGGCGGTCGAGAACGACCTGCTGGGAGAGGTTCTTGCTCATAGGAGAACACCTTTCTCAAAAAATCCTAGCGGTTGAGTAGAGTTATACCCTATCCCGCTCAAAAGGGTCAACATGAAATAACTTAGAAACATACTAACCTTATGGGTTATTCTACCTACCAAAAAGGGACAGGTTTATTTTGGTAGGTTTTATCTGGGGAAACGTCGATTATCGCTGTTGAAGCGACGCCTTGCGGCGGGAGCGGGCGCTCGCAGCGGTCGCTATAATGGCGGCAACGCGACACATATATATACGTGAGGAGATCGTTGCATGAACGGCTATACATTCTTCGCACCGACCAGGGTGCTGTTTGGCGCGGGCAAGCTGAGCGAGCTGGGTGCACAGAAACTCCCCGGCACCAAGGCGCTCATCGTCACGACCGGCGGTAACTCGGTCAAGCGCTTTGGCTATCTGGAGCGCGTGGAGGCCGAGCTCGACCGCGCCGGCGTGGCACACGAGCTGTTCGACCGCATTGAGCCCAACCCGCTGCGCGAAACCGTCAACGCAGGTGGCTGGATGGCGTGCACCCATGGCTGCGACTTTGTGCTGGCACTCGGCGGCGGCTCGGTCATGGACGGCAGCAAGGGCATCTGCGCGGTGGCGGCAAACCCGCACGCGGATGCCGAGGGCAACGAGTGCCCCGGTGACATTTGGGACTTTGTGAACGGCGGCACCGCGCTTGGGCTGCCCATCCCCAACGATCCGCTGCCGCTGGTGTGCGTGACCACCACGGCCGGCACCGGCTCCGAGGCCGATGCGGGCGGCGTAATCTCCTGCGAGGAGAACGACGAGAAGCTCCGCTTGGGCGACCCGCGTCTGTTCCCGGTGCTCTCGGTCGTCGACCCCGAGCTGATGGTGAGCGTTCCGGCGCGCTTGACGGCTTATCAGGGATTCGACGCCCTGTTCCACAACGTCGAGTGCTATATCGCCAATACCAATACGCCCATGGGCGACATGGTTTGCCGCGAGGGTATTCGACGCGCCGCGGCTTCGCTGGCTGCGTGCGTGAACAGCGGCGACGACCTGGATGCGCGTGCCGAGCTCGCTTTTGCCAACACGCTCGGCGGCTATGCCATGGTGTGCTCGGGCTGCGCGGGATGCCATGGCCTTGAGCATGGCATGAGTGCACATCATCACGGCCTGCCGCACGGCGCCGGCCTCATCATGATCGCGCGTGCCTACCACACGTGGATGATCGATCACGGTGCCGCGCCCGAGCGCTATATCGACATGGCACGCCTGATGGGCAATGTTGCCGCGGATGATCCGCACGATTTTGTAATTGAGCTTACCCGCTTGATGAAAGCCTGCCATGTTGCCGATCTTGCCATGAGCGAATGGGGGATTACCGCCGACGAGCTGCCCGCCATCGCGCACAATGCCCTAACGACCAACGGCGCTCTGTTCGGCCACGATCCCGTCGCCCTGACCGAGCCCGATGTCGTCGAGATCTTCAAGCGAAGCTACCGCTAGCCGTATTATCTCGATCTGTAACATCTGCAGCCGTTTATGTTGAGTAACTGTTACAGATTGAGATTTTCTCTTCAGGGGAATTCGAATGTCTCGATCTGTAACAGTTGGACGAGGATTTGGCCCCTAATTGTTACAGATTGAGATAAACATCAGGGGCTTAAACGGTTCGTCTCGATCTGTAACATCTGGACGTTAATTTGGTCTCTAGGTGTTACAGATCAAGATAGTTGCGTCGCGAAAATAAAAACCTCCGCAAGGGCGTTTGCCGTTGCGGAGGTTTTTCTACTCGTTTAGTAGCCTTACGGCCTCTGCAGCCATGTTCTCGACCGTCATGCCGTTCTGCGCGAGCAGTTCATTGGGGTCGTAGCGGTCGGGAAAGCCCTTGGCGATGCCAAAGGTGCGCGTGCGCACGGGCGTGCAGGCCAGGTAACACGCCACGCGCTCGCCCCAGCCGCCGTCCAAGATGCCGTCCTCGAGGGTGACGACAACGCGATGCTCGGCGGCAAGACTGTCGAGGAACTCGCGGTCGAGCTCGGTTGCAAAGCGCGGGTTGACGAGCGTGGCCTCGATGCCGTACTCGGCGGTCAGACGGTTTGCCACGCGCTCGCCCAGCTCAAAGAAATCGCCGAGCGCGAGCACTGCTACGTCGCGACCCTGGCGCACCACGTTGTAGCGAACGGCGCTGTAGTCGGTGTCTTCGGCAGGCGCAAGGTCGGGACGGCTCACCAGGCCGATGCCCGGTACACGAATCGCCACGGGATGCTCGCGGTGGTCGAGCGACCAGCTCAGCATGGACAGATATTCCTCCATGCAGGCCGGCGCCAAGTAGTGCATGTTGGGAAGACCGCCCAGCATGGAAATATCGAAGAACGAAAGGTGCGTCTCGGACGTGGTGCCAAAGATCGACGCGCCAAATACCAGGATGGTCGCCGGGGCGTCGTTGAGGCACAAATCGTGCCACAGCTCGTCATAGGCGCGCTGCAAAAACGTGCCGTACACACCAAAGACCGGCTTGGCGCCCGAGCGGGCGAGCGCGGTGGCGAAGGTGACGGCGTGCTCCTCGGCAATGCCCACGTCGACAAATTGCTTGCCGGCGGCAGCGCGGAGCTCGGGCGTAAAGCCCATGATGTAGGGCGTGGCGGCCGTGATGCCCACGACCTGTGGATCGCGCTCGATGGCGGCGCTCAGCGCCTCGCCCGTAATATCGGCGTACGTACGCGGCGCGGGCTCGCTCGGGTGGCCCGGGCAGAGCTTGCGGCCGGTCGCCATATCGAAGGGGCCAACGTGATGCCAGCGCTCGGGATCGCTTTGGGCCGGCTCAAAGCCCTTGCCCTTGGCGGTCGAGATGTGCAGCACGATGGGGTGGTCGATGTCGCGCAGCTCTTGCAGCGTGTCGACCAGGGCCAACACGTCGTTGCCGGCGTCCAGATAGCGGTAGTCGAGTCCCAGCGCACGGAAAACGTTGCGCTCGGCCGTGCCGTTTGTGGCGCGCAGCTCGGCGAGATTGCGGTAGAGGCCGCCGTGGTTCTCGGCAATTGACTGGTCGTTATCGTTGACGATGATGATCAGGTTGCTGTCGAGATCGGCGGCATTGTCGAGACCCTCAAACGCCAACCCGCCCGAAAGCGAGCCGTCGCCAATAACGGTAATGACGTTGTACGCATCGCCCGCTAGGTCGCGAGCATGCGCCAAGCCACAGCCTAGGCTCACGGACGTAGAAGTGTGGCCCATGGCAAACAGGTCGTGCTCGGACTCGTCGGGGTTGGCAAAGCCGGAGGCCTCGCCAAAACGATTCGGATCGATATAGGTATATGCGCGCCCGGTCAGCGCCTTGTGGGCGTAGGTCTGGTGCGACACGTCAAAGACGATCTTGTCGGTGGGGGAGTTGAACACGCGATGGAGCGCGACCGTGAGCTCAACGACGCCCAGGTTGGGGGCAACGTGTCCGCCGACGGCGGCGGAGCTTTCGAGGATGGCGTGGCGAATCTCGCCGCAGAGCAGCGGAAGCTCGGCGCGATCGAGAGCCTTGACGTCCTCGGGCGTTGTCGTTTGCGTAAGCAGCATCGTTGTTGGTTACTCCATGCGAATCGAGCGCCGGCACTCCCTCGGCCGGCACAATTGCACAAGACAGTCTCGCACATTTTGACGTTTGATATGTGACGGCGGCGCGGTAATTCGACAACTGGTGGGGCAAAACGTTTTGTCCGATGCCATACTGGTAGGTTCCATGATGATTTTATTGATAGTGTGCCGGCAATAGCTCGCCGCCGTGAGCCGCTGGAAGGAGGCCACATGTCAGAAACCGCTCGTGCCGAGAGAATCGCGCGCGAAGTTGACCGTGCCGCCCGCCAGCTGGCCCAAGCGGGGCGTTTGGACCTGACGCGGGAGTTTATCCAGCACGGCGATGTGACGGTGTACGCGCATGTGACCTCGGTGGCACGGGCGAGCCTGTCCTTTGCCGAGCGCTTGGACCGTGTTGGCGTTTCGGTCGATCGTGCCTCGCTGCTGCGTGGGGCCTTGCTGCACGATTACTTTCTCTACGATTGGCATGACCCCGACCCAAGCCATCGGCTGCATGGGTTTCGGCATCCGTTTTTTGCCCTGGCGCGTGCCGAGGAAGATTTTGAGCTAACGCCTCGCGAGCGGAATATTATCACGCGTCATATGTTTCCGCTGGTACCGGTTCCGCCGACGTGTCGTGAGGCCTGGATTGTGTGTATGGCGGATAAGTGGTGCGCGCTGTGCGAGACAGTTGCCGGCCGTCTGCCGCGCAGGGGCTGCACAGATGATTTGAACGAAGGCTCGAGCGAGAAGAGGAGAGGGTAGACGGTGGGAACCGCGATCGACATGGCATTTGACGGCGCGACACTTGCCGCCTGCCCGCTTTCGGCGCTGGTACTCTCGTTTGCCTTCTACGGATTTTGCGGCTGGGCGTGGGAGTCGACGGTTTGCGCCATGCTCAACCACGGGCGCTTTGCCAACAGCGGCTTTTTGCTGGGACCGTGCTGCCCCATCTACGGCGCGGGCGGCATTGCCTGTTGGCTGCTGCTTCGCGGCATCCCGGATGCCTCGAGCCAGTTTGTCGCCGCGGCACTCGTGTGCAGCGTGATCGAATACAGCGTGGGCGTGCTGCTCGAAAAAACGACCGGCGCGCGGTTTTGGGGCTATTCTCACTTGCCGTTTAACCTGCATGGACGCATTTGCCTGTACTGGGCCTGCGCGTTTGGCCTGGGTGCGCTGTGCATTTGTCGCTTGGTTGAGCCAGCGCTGCTGGGGTTGCTTGGGCATCTGCCGGTGCTGATCGTGCGACTGGCGGCCTTTGCCGTTGCCGTTGCGATGGCCGTGGACGCGTTGTGCTCGCTGGCGAGCTGGCGCCGTCTGTCCGACCAGCTTGAGCGCGTGCGCGCCGACCTTGCCGACCGCATCAACGAATCGCTCGCCGACGCCTCGGATTCCATGCTCGAGCGCATTCCCGATTCGGCAATTGACTCGGTGGCGCAGACGCATATCCGCAGCCGTGCCGTCAACGCGTGGCTGGCAGGGCTGGGCGATGCCGCGCTTGATGCCCTGCGTGAGAAGGCTTCGATGCCGACGTTTATCTCGGATGGTGCTCGCGGCCTGGCGCTCGCTGCCCGCCGCGTGGCCGATGCCGCGCCGAGCATGCCGCGTCCGTCGCTCAGTCGTCGCCTTGCCGGCAAGCGCATAAGCCGTCCGGTGCCGAGCGTGTCACTCAGCCGCCGCGACCTACGCTTCTTTAACGCCTTCCCGCGTCTGCGCATCAATCGCTACGAGGGCGTCATCCGAGCTACCGACCTCCGCGACCGAGCCCGCGAGCTGTTCCGGCGCTAGCCAGAGCGGGGCCAAGCGCGCCCTTCTCGTTCGCACGTTTCCCGTTCGTTTCGCGCCCGTTGCCGCGCCGTTTCCAAGATTGCGGCACCGTTTCCATTCGACAACGCAGCGTTTAACAACGCCGTATCTGGTCTACACCTGTCTCTTATACACATCTGACGCTGCCGACGAAGCTAGAAGTGTAG
>USPH01000090.1 GCA_900556515.1 uncultured Collinsella sp. | reverse complement strand
ACGAGATCTGCGCATGTCTCGTGGGCTCGGAGATGTGTATAAGAGACAGCCGTGGGCGTGCCCTCTTTGGCGCACTCGGTAAAGAACTCGATATAGCGACCGAGCGACACGGCGGAGGTGGACACGCGGGCACCGGCGCGCATGCGGTCGTAGAACTCCTTAGGGCTCATGCTCGACCAGATGTCGTCCGTGCGCTCCTCGCCATCGATAATGAAAGGGAAACCCAGGATATCGACATCGAGGTTCGCGGCGACCTCGGGGCTAAAGTCGCAGCAGGTATCGACGACGATGCGGCAACGGTCCGAATGGCCGGTAGATGCAGCCTTGTCCATCAAAGCGACTCCTTACGTAAAAAAGGCGGCCACCCGCATGGGATGGCCGCCAACCGTTAACTCATGCAAGTTAACGTATTTTACTCGTCAAGTGTTTCGATGCGGGGCTTGATGATGCCATATCCACCATTCTTACGGTGATACACCACATTGATGAGGCCGGTCGTCGCGTTCTCGAACACGTAGAAGTCGTGACCCAGCAGATCGGTCTGCACCAGCGCCTGCTCCTCGGTCATCGGGGTGACGTCAATAACCTTCTCGCGGACGAGCAGGTCGTCCTCCTCTTCGGGCAGCAGCAGGTCGGCCAGATCCTCGACGCGCTCGACCGGCGCGACATCCGCGGCGCTGGCACCGCCCTGGCGGTTGTCCACGACCTTGGTCTTGA
Organism: uncultured Collinsella sp.; assembly: GCA_900556515.1. Taxonomy (GTDB): domain Bacteria; phylum Actinomycetota; class Coriobacteriia; order Coriobacteriales; family Coriobacteriaceae; genus Collinsella. Next base: position 5,361 of record USPH01000090.1, on the reverse strand, counting down.
ACTTGCGCAGCTGGCGGGTGACCTTATCGGCGGAGAGATCGATGGCGGCATACATATCTGCGCCGTGCTCGGCAACGCGAATTACAGAACCGCGGGCACGAACCGTGACCTCGACGATTGCCGGGTTGGGGTTCGAGGGGTTCTTCTCATAACGAAGCACGACGTCGACTGTCATGGGCTCGATGTCGAAAACCTTGAGCGCCTCGCCGATCTTCTCATCCACATGCGCACGCAGAGCATCGGTTACCGTCGTCTTGCGTCCAGAAACCTTGATATCCATACGTGGCTCCAATCTGCCTCGGGGACTTACTGTACTGGCTATGTACCCATTGCCGTGCATTTAATCACGCGGATTCCTAAAGACCCGAATAACGATTGCTTGATACCGCATACCGAAGTCTCGCACTTTTCTGTGGCAAAGTGCGCTATAGGAAAGCGTCGGCGGAGTTGGTTTTTCTCCTGAAAATTAGCTTTGACCTGCTGGTTTTATCAAAATAGAAAAGCCGGGCTCCCCTATTGGGGAAGCCCGGCAGTGCGTGTTGAAACCGTGAAGAGGTGTCCTTTCCAACGTATAGGAGACACCACCCCTAGCAATAACTAGCTATTAAGCTTGTTAATGTCGTCGTCGGTGATGGTGTCTTCCTGGCTGGACGATTTGTCTTCGGAGGATGCGGTCTCATTGTTGGAATCGGAGGACTCGCTGCCGGAGGACGTGGTCTCACTGGACTCAGAGTCGCCCGGCTGCACGTTAGCGCCCGAAACCGTCTTAGTGGTGAGGTCGTAGGGCATCGTGCCATACCAGACGCAGTGGACCGCCTCGAGCGTGCCGTCGGCCGTGATACCGTCGAGGGCATCGCTCACGGCACGGCATAGCTCATCGTTGGCCGCGAGGCCCGCGACGCCGAGCGTCGAGGGTGTCTCGAGCGCGCCGACGTAAGAGATCTGGCTCATCAGGCGCGCAAGGTAGCCGCCGGCCGTGGAATCGCAAATCACGTAGTCGATCTCGCCGGACTCGAGTGCCTCAAAGCACTCGTTGATGTTGGAAAAGGTCTTTTGGTTGGCCGTGATGCTCTGCTTGGCGAGCGCTTCCTGCGAGGCCGAAGAGGTCTGAACGCCCAGGGTAGCGGCGTTAAGCGTTTCAGTGGAAACGCTCAGCGACTCGCCGTCGCTCGTCTTTCCGAACACTGCCGCAGCGTCGTACAGGCAAGTACCAAGCGTGCTGATGTCACCATCCGTGGAATTGATGTCGCCAATGAAGATGTCGGCCTTTTTGTCGCCAAGCGCGGAATCGGCAGAAGACGCATCGACGAAGGCAACCTTAAGGCCCATGCGGCTTGCAAGGGCGCGGGCAGCATCGACCGCGTAGCCCGTGAGGTTACCATCGGCGCCCTTCATGGCCTGCGGAGCATCGGAGGTATCGAGGGCAACCGTCAGGGTACCGGGAGTGACCAGGGCATCGTCCGACACCGTAGGGGTAACGGTCTCGCGCTCGATCTGGTCAATCGTGGGCGTCGTGAACGTGGACAGTGGGTTGAACGCGCATCCGCTCAAGCCCAATACGGCAATGACCGCCGCGGTCCCAGCACCTAACCGAGCCGCGTGCATCAAGCTGCCCCTCACCATGTCCACTACCCTGCCTTCTGTGTCGTATACAATCCGTGCGTTGCGCGGAATAACGGATGTTCCCACCAGCTGACCTGGTATTTGACCCCACACTTGCGCACCGGGGTGTTTGCTCGGGAGGCCGTAACCACCTTCACGACTGGCCCGCTCGCCCGCGAGGCGGTATTGCCCCAAAGAAAGTAGAACGGACGGTGCGGCTTACATCTAGGACGCGCCATGATCGCGCCGCGCGCACGCGGTCGCTTACGTGGATCCCTTTGACCGCGTCTGTCTTGGACTAGGATGGACATTTCGTCCGTCCGCAACCACAGCCTGGCAGGAACGTAGCGCATTATAGCTAAGTTCAAGCTAAAGTTTAAGGTTAGGGGCGTCATTCGCACCGTGAGCACAGATTTTGCAGGTCGGAGCGGACTATTCGTGCCCCCATGAAGCCCGGAGCTCCCCTACGGGGAGTTCCGGGGCACCCGTCTCAGGGTGCCGTGGCCAAAAAATAGCAAATATGAGTACTGTTACCAATTTAGTAGCAGACAATTTTGGCCTCTCGGACAGATTTTGCGCTCAGTGTCGCCAACCTGATGCCTAGTTATTCTACATTTGTTTATTATCTTCTTACTTTACGACGCCTCCGAGTCCTCAATTCCTTGATTTTGCTGTTACTGATTTAGTGACAGTACTCATATTTGCCATATTTTGGCCAGAGCATATGATTAACCCCCTATTTTCGACGCGAATTAGACCGGCTTAAGCCCAAAACACGCCCGCAGCGTGTTGAATAGCGCCTCTTGTTTCTTTCTGCGAGCGTCAACACGGTTGCGATATCGCTTACCCATGCGCTGGTGGATGCGCCATGCGAGCGCTTCCATCGCTTCCATGTCGCAGAGCATTTCGTTGTTGACCGTCGCGACCTCGATTCCCATAGTAATCAAGCCCGTGTTGCGTTTTTCATCATGGACACGTCCCCTTCGAGAGGAATGACCCAGCTCACCGTTGTATTCCAGGTCAAACCGGGCTGTTTCCTGGTACGCATCGCAAACTGCATACGGCATCCCCGAGATTGCCTGCGCGCGGTCATCGAACTCGATCTTGTAGTCGGTCTTAAAGGGACCGCAGGCAAATCCGCCATAGGAAAACGGAAGCGAAAACATGGCAAGCATGATGCACTCCATGGGTGAGCGCAGGTTTTCTGACAGGTAGGGACACAGGCGTAGCAGTTGTTTGGCCGCACTCCCCTTGCATGCCGCAAGGTAATCTGCCAGGCGATCGGGCGTCAGCACCGGCTCGACTTCAAAGTAGCCCACGTCTGCCGGTTGGTCCTTGTCCTTTACAAGTCTATTCGCAACAGGTGAGGTGTAGGGAGGCAGATACTTCCCGCGATCGCTCAGTGAAATCTTGGAACACAGTTCTTGGGCCAGGGCAAACGCCTGGATACAGCCGACCTCGCGGGCGACGGCAACACAAAGGGCCTCGGGAGATAGGCTGTACACCCCCGGTTCCACCTCTAGAATCGAGTCGACAGGCAACCCGGAACACACGGACCAGCCCACGCCGGGCATGCGTCGGCGCTGCGCCGCAGATCCCACCAGCAAGCACAGATCTTCTTGCACCTCGCCGCTTTTGGCTCCAATTCGCACCAGGTCGGGAAGATAGATATCCTCGGTCGAAGGCGATGACGTACACAGCACGCGGCGCTCTTCATCGGGCTCAAGGTCCTTCCAGCCGATGTAGCCCATCTGCCGGCGCTCGGCGCGCATCATGCGTAGCGCCGAGGCGCCTGTTAGGATTATGGAAGCCGCTAGCTGTTCGCCTGTCGGCTCGTTGCACCGCTCAATCTTTACCGCCACACGAATCACCCCTACCAAACGCGTGCGATAGCAAGGCCATCAACGGCCGCGGCACCGGCGCGCTTGAGTTCCGCCGAAGCCGCTGCCATCGTCGCACCCGTGGTGATAACGTCGTCGATAAGCAGCAGGCGGCGGCCCCGCACGTCCTCAACGGTCTCGTACATGCCTCGGGCGCGTTCACGGCGTTCTTCACGACCGAGTTCACGTTGGTCGCCATGGCCGTACTTAACGAGGGCGTCGAGCAGCGGAACACCCGACAGCCCGCAAAATGGGCGCGCGATGGCTTCCATATGATCGAAGCCGCGCCGCCGAAACGCCGCCGCCGTCGCGGGCACAAACACCACGGCATCGGCGCCGGACAACACACCGCCTAAGCGATCGGGTGCCGCGGCCTGGGCATGTAAGGCGGTGTCGTATAGCAGCTCTGCCAGATACGGCGCCAGGCGTCGCTCGCCCGCGTCTTTGTACGCTTTAATGATCCGCGGCAGCGGATGCGTGTAAACGGCACATGCCAGGCACCGGTCGAGTGCTTCGGCCATCGCCGAGGACGAGCCCTCGACCGAGCACTCGGTGCACAGCAAGTCTCCAAACGGGGCGCCGCATCGAGTGCAGCTATGCCGCGGGTCGATGAGCGCAAGCGCCGCCAAGCAGTCTTGGCAAATAAGCGCACCGGCGCGCTCGCAGCCGGCGCATCGCGTGGGCGACAACGCCTCAAGCGCCTCGTGCGCCGCCCGCTCGGCAAACGGTAGCAATTCGTCCGCAAACGGTAGGATGCCGGTACCTTGCAGGCATCCCAACACATTCAAATGTCTCTTCACGACACAACCCTCCCTACGCTCGGTCGCAGGGAGGGTTGTCGATTCAGCGCTATGGTACCCCGACGCGTTTGGGGCCAGACAGGTTAAATCCGTTTGCGGGTGCTATTCGCCGGTGGGCGGTTGCGGTGCGGACGAGTTTTGGGTCGAGCCCTCGCCACCATCTTGACGCGGCTTGCGGGAACGACGACGGCGACGGCGCTTCTGGCCCTGGTCGGCCGAACCCTCGCCACCACGATCTTCGCGCGACTCGCGTTCGTCGCGAGCAGCGCCGCGCGCGGCCTTGGCAGCCGCCCCTCCGCCATCTCCAGGGCGACGGCGCGTGACCTTGACCTCGCCATCCGAGACCTGATCGGCCACGGAGGGCACCAAGGGCTTTTGCTGCGTGCCCGAGGAATGGCGACGACGCGGACGCGGGGCGCGCTCGTCATCGTTGCGCTGCTTGCCACCCTTGTCGGCAGGCGTATCGGAACCCGAACCACCCTTGGGGGCGGCACCGGCTTCGCGAGCGGCTGCGGCGCGGAAGGCGTCCTCGCGCTCCTCGCTCGACAGATGACGGCGGCGACGGCGCGTGGGATTCATGCCACCGCCGCGGTTTTGCTGCTGGGGCTGCTGAGCCTCGCGCTCGCGGGGGGAATTCTTGCCTGCGGGAGCGGCCTCGCCGGTATCGCCCGAACCCGAGCGCTTGCGGCGGCGACGTCCACCGGCAGCCTCCTCGGCCTCGGGTGCCTCGGCCTTGCCGCGACCCTTACCGCGGCCGCGACCCTCGCCCTGGCTCTGACCCGCACGGGTATCGGCGTCCGCATCGCGACGGCGGCGCTTGGGCATCGTCGTCCCCGCCAGACGGTCGGCGCTCGACAGGCCATCGCCCACGTCGACGCCGTTCTTGCGGTCGAGCTCCATGAGGGCGAGGGCGAGCTCGGGCGACTCGAGACGCTCGAGGACATCGCGCGTCACGCAGTCGGGACGGCAGGAGCACCCTTGTGCCTCACAGCGCTGCTTGTTCTCCTCGGTGCTCGTCATATCGGCAAGGTCTGTCTCTTATACACATCTCCGAGCCCACGAGACATGCGCAGATCTCG
>USPH01000089.1 GCA_900556515.1 uncultured Collinsella sp. | reverse complement strand
CCTCCTCAAAACCCGGCACTTAGGGACGTTCCTAAAGCGCCGGTCATCAACATGGTGCCGTGCGGCCCCGGCGGGCCGGCGTAGCATTACAGACCAAGCGACCATTTCCATGCGGGAATAACCTCGATGACGCCATGCTCCGTTTTGATCTGGGTCGCCTCGCGCAGCGTGATGATATTGGCATCCTTGATACCGGTTTTTACCATAGCAACCTCAAGGGAACCAACTTCACGCCTGCGCGTTTTCTCTGCCGTCATATCGACTGTCACCTGGTAAAGCGCGTATGGTTCCGATGCCAAAGCGTCGCCGACCAAGAAATCAACTTTTTCTCGTGCTTGCGTTGGAGCCGTAAATGAAGTCACCGTTTCCAACCGGCCGTTTGCCGTACGGCGCATGAGTTCGGCATAAATCGCAGTCTCCAAACGCTTTCCTATATCCTGCTGATTAGCACGCGATGTTGCATATGCCATCCCCTGGTCGACGGCATAGACCTTGTCTGTTGTCGTTGTCTTAGGAGCCAAAGAAGTTGAATACTCCGGAAGTAATCCAATGAGATGAGCCTGCTGGAATAAACGAACGAGTTCGTTTATTTTTTCCCATGACGCTCGATATCCGACAGACTTTAAGGCTTCCAACAAACTGTTAACCGAAAGGTCGCAACCCGTGTTTCGAAGGCAGAAGAGCCCTACTTGGTTGGCAAGAGCGATATCCGTGCGCCCGCTCCGCTCGAGAATGTCTCGTGCAACAACATCTCGCAAATAGGCTTGAAGCATCTGAATACGCGAACCGGCATCAAGCTCCTGAACCCCAGGAAAGCCACCCTCTATGAGATAACGGTCATATGCCGATTCCAGATCAGTTCGCCGCTGCGGAGAAACAGCTGGAGCCCCAGCACTAGTAGACATATCCGGCGTTTCAATGTGATGAAACGCACAATACTCGCGGAATGAAAGCGGATGCATAGCGTGCTCTTGCGAGCGACCGCGAAACTGCGTCGCTATTTCATCGGCAGATAGTTTTGAGGACGATCCGGTGATAACAAGCGTTACGCTCTCGTGCTCCGCCAAACGCTGACAAACGCCCTGCCAGCCATCGGTCTCCTGCACCTCATCCAGAAAGAGATAACAGCCTTTCGTTCGCGCTGAGGGAACCTGCCGCCAATACTCTTCCAAAATGTCGCTCATGAGCGTGTCCGGCGCCGGTCGAAGACGGTCATCAGCAAAATTGAAATAGAAGATACGCTCGGCATCGACACCGCGATCGATAAGGCGACGAATCCATTGAAACGCATAGAACGTTTTGCCGCAGCGCCTGATACCCGTGATGATATGGACAAGATTGAACGGCTTTGGCTCAGGAAGATCACTGATGGCATCGTCTCGATGCACGACGTGAGGAATCTCAAAGGAACGGGCCTCGGCAACAATCTCTGCAATACCCAACGCTGTAGGCGCCATAATGCTCTCCTTTCAACATCTTGAGTATATAACTTCTCGTCCTACAAGAGAAGTTTCAGCTACAACTTCTCGTCCTACACTAGAAGTTTGAGGTAGATTTTCAGGCATGTCCCAAAAATCTACCTCCAAAAGATAGGCGCCCCAGGCCCGTTAGGACCAAGAGCGCCTTACATCTAGAAATCATCAGCCCAGTTCCGAAAAGCGAGCCGCTTGCGACAACCAAGTAGCCACAGGCCCCGGGAGAGCGGGGGCACCGGCTTAGGTTTATCGCGAGTTCCGCACGAACAGGAGGCCACTAGCCCCGATGTTTTGGACGTGACAGCGAGAGGGGCCCTGGCATGGCAAGGTGACGTGAAACAAGGCGGCGCCGACCTTCTGGTCGCGCCGCCGAAGTTGAACGTCAGATTGCCGTGCCAGGGCCCCTCGCAGCGTCGAGAGGACCGCCGTTCGGTAGAACGGCGGAACTAATTGTTCAGCATGCGGTCGAAGCTTCCCGAGTCGCCATCCCGATAGTCGGCGGTCATCAGAATCTCCTGTGGAATGCGTCCGCCCTCGCGCAGCACGTTGCGGAACTGCACGCGCGTGACCATGGGCAGATCCTTGATCGTCGCCGCCAGGTTCTGCGGCACACCCTGGTTGGCAGCTGCGGGTTCGCACTCTCCGCCGGCCTTCACGCGACGCTTGTGCTCGGCAAGCATGGCGCGATACATACCGGCATGCAGGCGAATCTCTACCACATTGGCGTTACGGGTCTGCTCGACAATGCGCGCACCCTCTCGGTCGATGTCGCCCACGTAGTAGACATAGTTAAAGCGATAGCCGATCTCGGCCAGATAATCATCCAGTGCGTGCGAAACGCTCGCCTTGCAGCCACCGCCAAAGATCACGCCGCCCACCTTGGTGCCAAAAAGCTTGGCGTGCTTGCGGCCGCGCAGGAGCTTGACGATTTCGTCATAGGTGTCTAGGTTCTCGACCATAATGAACGGCTTGTCGGCGCCCAGCGTAAAGAAACCCGTAAAGTGCACGGGGCGGTTGGGGGCGACCTTAATCGCCTGCATGCTGATACCTTTTTCGGTCATACGCCGAATCAGGCGCTCGCCGTGCTTGCCGTCAAAGGCCTTCTCATCGTTAAAAATCTGGTAGGCGCGCTGGCGACGCGAAGCGACCGGCGTGTCGGCACCGCGATTCTGCTCAATCCAAGCCTGGATGATCGCAATTTCCTCGGCAATCTTGCGGTTGGACATCTCGTTGTGCTGAGTGCGCTGCGGAGCCTTTTTGCCGTCCTTGCCCTCGACCTTAACAATTTGAGTCTGCTGCTCCTTGATCTTAGAGAGCGCCGTGGGCGTAGGGACAACTTTGAGCAGCTGCCTGCCTAAAACGCGGGCAAGGGCAAACGCCGAGACCTCGCCGTGAACGGCCGACTTGGGCTGCTGGGCAGCAGTATCTGCTGCGGCAGACTCCGGCTTCTTCTGAGACTTGCGCTTAGAATCGCCTTGGGAATTGCGCTCGCGCTTCGGCATAGACGCCTGCTTCTGCGGACGATCGGACTTACTCTCCTTCGCCCGCTGGCGCTTAGGCTGCCCCGAAGAAACCTCGACCTTCGCATCCTCGTCCTGCGGCGTGGTCTTCTCGGCTGCAGTCTCGGCATGGGAACTGCGGCCCCCACGATGGCGACGGCGGCGAGGCTTGCTCGAAGCACCCTCCCCCGTCTGTTCAACCGCAGGTTGCTGGCCCTGGGTCTCCGTATCGGACGCAGTCTGCTCATCAACAGGCTTCTGTTCACGAACTCCCGACTCGGCAGGCTTCACGGCCTTCTCGGCCCGCACCTCCGGAACCTGATTAACCTTCTCCTGGCGCTTTACGGGGTACGCGCGACCTGCAAAGCCGCGACCGGGACGACACGAGTCTGAGGCCTTCTTGGCCGGCTTCTCAGAATCGTCCGCAACTTCGGCAGTCTCTTCGGCCTCGCGCACAACATCCTGCTGCTCGGCCCTAAAATGCGCACCGCGGCGACGCTTGGGTTCCTGAGGCTCAGCGGACTTTTGCTCTTTCACAGACTCCTGCGGCTCGGAGACGGGCTCGTTCTCGACAACCTCGGTAACGGCCCCATCCTTTTGAGCGACGGCGCGACGGAAGCGCTCCTGCTGGGCGCGGCGCTGCGCATCGCGCTTGCCGCCCCCGCCAAAACCGCCGCGTCCTGCCTTGGCCGTAAAGGCACGCACGACGTTCTCATCGAGCAACTCATCGGTATCGACATGCTCACGCGGAGCAGCTTCTTCCACAGCAGGCACGTCAGCGGAATCCTCGACGACAAAATCCTCGACGGACTCGGCAGGCTGCTCCTGGGCATCGCGGATCTCGGCATTGATGGTATAGAACGCCGGGCGCCCGCTAATGCCGCTACCCTCGATCTTTGTCACGATATTTGCCGCGATAAGCTCATCGCGCATCGCCTTGGTGTCACATTCCTTATCGACGGAGCGAAAAATTTGCGCCAGCGCACTCGACTTAATCTTGAGCGCCTTGCGGCAAAGCAGGTCGTAGGCAACCAGCTTGGCACGCTCGGCAGAAAGCGACGTCTGGCTGCTCAGACGCTCAGCCAGGGCATCGACATTATTTTGGTTATCGGAATATACCGTCTTGGCCACGGGGCCCCTTTCATATGCACACATATACGTCCATATGGTACAACGCGCGCCCTTATCCATGCAAAACATCTGCGAGAACACTCGAGCGTCACCCGCTTTTGCATGAAAAAAAGACCGAGCCCGCGAAGTCGCGGACCCGGTCTTTCCGAGTCATATAGATGTGACGTTCAACTCGTCAGGTCGACTAAGCCTTGGCGGCCTCGGCGTCGGCAGGAGCCTCGGCGGCAGCGGCGCGGCCGTACTCGGCCTTGCCCATCTCGGACCACTCGGGCTCCTCGTCGGGCATGGAGCCGGCCTCCTTGCCGAAGAACTCCTTGAGGCAGTTGACGGCAACGATGAGGCCCAGGACCATCAGCAGGACGGCAAAGACGAGCTGCAGGCCCTTGGTGGCGGCGACGGAGACGGCGGCCGTGGTGGCGGTAGCCGGGATGGTACCGAAGAAACCGTAGGCCTGGACGGCGGTCATGCAGCCCATGGCGCTCTGGACCAGCGAGGTGAAGGTGCAGCAGAGCAGGAAGGCGACGGGCACGTAGAGCATCCAGCCCTTGCGGCCGGTGCACTTGCAGAACACGGCGAGGGTGATCATGGTCATGCCGCCGAGCAGCTGGTTGGAAGCACCAAAGAGCGGCCAGATGTTGGCATAGCCACCAAAAGCGAGGGCGAGACCGGGAAGCAGGGTGACAACCGTGGCGAACCAGGGGTTGCCGAGGACCTTCATGTAGCCAGCCTTGGACTCGATGGCCAGGGCGTCGTTGGTCTGGGCAAAGAACTCGGAGAACGAGGTGCGGGCGATGCGGGCGACGGCGTCGAGCGAGGTCAGGGCCAGAGCGGAGACGTTCATGGTCATGAAGACAGTAGCGAGCGTGCCGTCAACACCGAAGGCCTGCATGCCGCGGGAGATGCCAGCGGCGAAGATCTGGAACGGGGTGGAAGCGACACCAGCATTGAGGGCGCCAGTACCGGCGGTGTTCATATCGGAGAACATGATGCCGGCGACGATGATGGCAAGGATGCCGACGAAGGACTCGACGATCATGGCGCCGTAACCGACCTTGACGGCGTCCTGCTCCTTCTCGACCTGCTTGGAAGAGGTGCCGGAAGAAACGAGGCTGTGGAAACCGGAGAGAGCACCGCATGCGACGGAGACGAACAGGACCGGGAACATCATGCCGGAGGCAGTGGAGAAGCCGGTGAAGACCGGAGCGGTGATAGTGGCCTGACCGTTGACACCCAGGACGACGATGCCGAGGACAGCGCAGACGATCATGACGATCATCATGATGGAAGTGAGGTAGTCACGCGGGGTCTTGAGCATCTGGATGGGCATAGCGCCAGCGAAGACCAGGTAGACCATGACGACGGCGAACCACTGGAACTTATCCAGGTAGACCGGGAACTGCATACCGACGGCGAACATGAGAACCATGAGGACCACGCCGGTGACGAACTCGGCAGCGCCGGTGAGGTTGAACTTCTTCTGGGCCCAACCAAAGGCGATAGCGACAAAGGTGAACAGGATGGAGATGGTACCAGCGCAGCCGGCGGCATAGGACTTGGTGAAGTCGATGGCACCGGTAGCAGTACCAGAAGCGTCAACGGCCGGGGTGAACATGAACGTCTTGCAGACCATGTCGGTGAAGGCGGCGATGACGATGATGCAGAACAGCCAGCAGAACAGCAGGAACAGGCGACGGCCGGTCTTGCCGATGTACTTCTCGATGAGCTGAGCGAGCGACTTGCCGTTGTTCTTCATCGAAGCGTACAGAGCACCAAAGTCGTGGACGGCACCAAAGAAGATGCCGCCGACGAGGACCCAGAGCACGACGGGCAGCCAGCCAAAGGCCATGGCGACGATCGTACCCGTAACAGGACCAGCACCGCAGATCGAGCTGAACTGGTGCGAGAACGCGGTGAAGGCGGAGACGGGCGAGAAGCTGTTGCCGTCCTTCATGCGCTTGGCCGGCGTGAGGGCCTCTTTGTCAACGCCCCACTTGTTGGCCAGCCAGCGGCCGTAGCCCAGATAGCCGCAGGCGAGCACCGCCGCGGCCACAACCATGAGCAAAACTCCGTTCATTACATTTC
>USPH01000088.1 GCA_900556515.1 uncultured Collinsella sp. | reverse complement strand
ATCTACACTTCTAGCTTCGTCGGCAGCGTCAGATGTGTATAAGAGACAGGCATGACGCTTGCCATCACCCCGGCGGCCAAGCAGATGCTCGCCGTGGGCGGCTTGGACCCGGTGTTCGGTGCCCGTCCGCTCAAGCGTCTGGTGCAGCGCGAGGTCGTGGATGCCATCGCCGCCGCTATCATCGACGGCACGGTGCGCGAGGGCGATCAGGTGACGGTCGATGTCGACAAGGACGGCGGCTTTACCGTCGTGTGCGACAATACGCCGGCGGCCACCTACGAGGTCCCCGACGCCGAGTAGATTTTTGGGAGATGCCTTAAAACCTGCCAGTCGTCTCTAAACGCCAAGGGCGGCGGATCCAATTGGGTCCGCCACCCTTTTTCGTGCGACAATCGATGATGTTGAGCGGATGCGATGTAAGGAGCTATGCAGATGAAAGACGAGAACAAGACGAACGCACCGGCGGCTGAGGCAGTGCCCGCCGCACCCAAGCCTGCGCCTAAACCGGCGCCCAAGCCGCGCGACCCCTACATCCGCGCCGAGAACGAGGACGACGACGGCTACGATCCCTACAGCGATCGCCGCCCCGAGCGCGAGCCGATGTTCGAAGCCGACCCCTGGCGCTAAGTGCCACCCAAAAGGCCACCAATAAGTTGCGGTGAAATAGGGACTGTTTTGCGGTTTGACCAGCAAAAACAGCCCTATTTCACCGCAACTGCGTTAGGGATTTTTCTACAGGGGGAGGGTAGTCAAAAAAGCCCCGTCCCAAATTGACTGCTCGGGGAGTCGCATTCGAGCTCGGTTGTCCTCTTAGCCACTCGATATCCTTCGGAGCAATAACGGTGATAAAACTTGCTTAAGTGTTAATCAAGCTACACACAATCTTGCTCTCTAATTAATCAAGAATCGGTATAATTTTGATTAGCTAGAGAGCAAGATTGGAGAATCATGGCATTCAACGACTTGATCGCCCAGAAAATAAAGGACTTTGAACAGCAGGGGGTTCCGCAGGTCTTTGAGCGAGACCTTGATCTAGGAAACCCACAGGAGCCAAAGCGCGACAACATCGTAAATGTGATTGTGGGGGCCCGCCGTTGTGGAAAGACGTATCGCCTGTATCAGGAGATGCGGCGGCTTCAAAGCCGGGGCGTCGAGCTTGACCGGATGCTTTACTTCAATTTTGAGGATGAGCGCTTGCGCCCGTATGAGCCATCGCTGCTGGCGGACGTGCTCGACACGTTCTATGCGCTGTATCCTGTTGCTCGAACCGAGGGCGCTTACATTTTCTTTGACGAGATCCAGGAAATTCCCGAATGGGGTGCGTTTCTGCGGCGTGTAGTCGATACGGAGAAAGCGACCGTCTATGTGACGGGATCTTCTTCTAAGATGCTGTCCTCAGAACTTAAGAGCGAGTTCAGGGGTCGTTCTCTTGTGCGAGAGCTTTTTCCGTTGAGTTTTTCGGAATACGTTCGATATAAGACGGGGAGCGTTCTCGAGCCAGATGCGACCTTTTCCCCGAGCGATGCAGCGCTGCTTCGGCATCATCTGATCGGGTATCTTGAACGAGGGGGATTCATTGCGACACTTGAGCAGACGCCTGCAGACGCGATTCAGCTGCTACAGGAATATGCTTCGCGAACGGTCGCCATGGACGTCGTTGAACGCTACGACGTCAAGAACCCTCGCCTGGCATCGCTGTTCCTGACGCGGTGTATGGCATCTTCGGGACGAGAGCTGTCGGTGAACAAAGTGTATAACGAGTTCAAGAGCAGGCAGATACCCGTCAGTCGTAATTCGCTCAGCGACTTACTTGAGTATTATGAGGACGCCTACCTGTTGTTTTCTGTGCCGGAGTTCACGCGTTCACTGGCAAATAACATGCGGTCTGCGTCTAAGGTCTACGCTGTCGATCCTGCGATGTTTGGAGCATTCTCTCCCGCATCGGCATTGGACCAGGGCCAGAGGCTCGAGACCGCAGTGTTCAATGCGCTAAGAAGAAGGACTCCCGCGGTGAGGACCGGCTCGGTCTGCCGTCTGCTGATCAAAGAGAAGAGTAAAAGCCATGAGGTGGACTTTGTTGCTGGGGACGCACTTCTCATGCGGGCTTATAGCCTGATTCAGGTGAGCGCGGATATGGCAAGTGAGAAAACGCGCGAGCGCGAAATTGCCGCGCTTGATGCCTCGATGGCCCAGTTCGATCTTGGCGAGTCGGCAATCGTTACCATGGATGAACAGACCGATATTCCATGCGAGCACGGTGTGGTACACGTTATGCCCGCATGGAAGTGGCTCCTTGCCTAATCATCTATGGGCCTGTGGGGTCAGGACCTCCTGGCTCCTTCATCACGGTTGGGGAGCACCTTGCTGTGCCAGGCTAGTCCTGGGCTTTGATGCTCGGCAGGAGAATCTGGGCGAGGTAGTCGGTCTCGAGTTTGGTGGCGGCGTCTGCGTTGCCGTCTTTGCCAACCAGGTCGTTCTTGATCTGGCTATAGGTGTAGCGGTTGCCGGTCGTAAGCTCGACAAGCTCAATGGCCGTGTCCATGGGGTAGGTTGACACGGGGTTCTGCGTCCGTCCGTTGATGGTCTGGGGCACCACGTACGGATAGACGGGGCCGCTGGCGTAGACGGTATAACCGTTGCCTAGATTGGCCGCGCCCAAAACCGTATCGCCTTCATCGGGCGTAAAGCTCTCGCCCTCGCGCACCGCAACGAGCGTCACGAGCGGCGTATTGGCGTCGTCGCCCAGATAGATGCATAGCGTGCTTCCGTTTTGCCAAGTTGCGACCTTGCCGTACCACTCGACGGGAATATCGAGCTGGTAGAGGTCGGTTGCCTTGTGGCGAGCGTCAGCATCACGGGACGCCTGTGCCTTTTGCGCGCTCACGGCATTGACGGCGGCGTCGCGCCGCGCGGTTGCTGCCTGCTGGAGCACTTTGGCAGCCGCGGCGGAGCTCGCACCGCCCTCCTCGGCATACTTGGCGGCGGCATCGATCTGGTCGTCGGTTACCGTGTCGGCCGAAGGCGCCTTGAGCTTAAAGGTAGCCTGGGCACTTAAATCCTGTTCATCGCTCTTAACGGTGACCTGCGTCTTGGTGGTCGGGACGGTATAGATGGTGCCGTCGGCCGCGATGGGGGAGGCAGCGATGGAGAGCGTGTAATCGCCAGGCAGCAGTTTGATGCCGCGGCCGTGCTCGTCAACATAGAGCGTTTCGCTCACGGAGGAGCCATCAGCGTCCTGACCACTCACCTGTACGGGAATCTTGGAGCCGGTAGAACAGTCGAGGCCCGCGGCATGCACGCCAATCTGCACTGACATCATCGTGTGGGCATTGGCGGCGACAGCGGCAGCCTGCTCTTGCTGATATCCGTTCCAGGCGGCATAGCCTGCGCCGCCGGCGACGAGCGCGACGGCCACGACACCGGCGACCATCAGATTGCGGCGCTTGGGCGACATCTTGCGATGGCGAACCTCGGCCTCGCGTGCTGAGGGAACGGACGGTAGGGGGATATCGCCCATGGCGATGGTCTCGTCCACGGCAGGCGCAGAGCCCAGGCCGGGAAGCTCGCGGGTCAGGGAATCTTCGGCCGGCAAGCTGCCGAGCAAGATGGTTTCCTCGCTCGTGTCGGATTCGGGCTGGTCGTCGGCCTCGCATTCGGATTCCTCGTGCCCCGCCTCGTCTTCGGTGGGCGCGGCGCCATCGTCTTTTGCATCCTGATCATCGGGCTGCGCCTCGATTTCCGGCTCATCCCGCACATCAACGCTCGAATCGTCAAACGCAATCTCGGTCAGCGCGATCTGGTCTAGGCTCTCCAGGGCCTCGGCACACGCTTCTGCATCTTGGGCCGCATCCTCTTGGCCTATCGTCTCATCTTTCATATATCCCCCAAGCTCAATATCGGGACAACACTGTACCCAAAAATGGAGCCATATAAAGCGCGTGCGAAATATAAGATCCGATTTAACTCGAGCGTATCGTTCGGCCGCATCCTCGCGGCAGCAAAAGGCCCCCGGAACGCGAACGAATCACATTCCGGGGGTTCTACAATGCGTTGAGTTGCGCGGAGCCGGCTATGCTGCTTCGTGCTCAAGCGATGTCTGCGCCAGGCGCGTTACTCGGCGTGCGCGTAATCAACCTTGGCGCGGCGAGCAGTAGCCTTCTCCCAATCGCTGGTGCCCTCAAAGACATCCTGCTTGTAGGGATTGCGGCCGAGCTTCTTGGCGCGGTAGGCGATGTAGATGATCGCGGCGACGTTGGCGACCAGAGCGGCGATCGAGACCGCGGTAGCGGCGCCGGGGTCGAGCGTGGAGTGGGTCACAAAGATGGACTCCTCCTGGAAGTACGGGAACACCTGGGCAAACATACACCAAATGGCCAGCGTAAAGGCGCGGTTCTGGATCCAGCCGCCCTTGTTCCAGATAAAGGCGGCGACGGTGGGCGCCAGCAGCAGCGCAAAGCCGCAGAACCAGGAGTGGGTGGGCAGGCAGTTGTAGGTGTAGCAGAAGTTCCAGATATCGTAGGCGATGATGTAGACCCAGGTCATATCGGGCCACAGCATGTCGGTCTGATCCTCGGAGGCGTAGACACTCCACCAACCGGTCATGCAGAAGATGTTGATGATACCGGCGATGCCGTTGAACACGTTGTTCCAGCCGGCTAGCTGCGTAGCACCTTCGGAGGTGACCCAGGTGGACTGGCCCAGGACAAAGAAGTGGTAGGCGCTCTCAAAGTCGGACACGACGGCGATCATGATGTTGATGGCGACGATCACAAACGGCCATGCGCGGAACCAACGCGCCTTGCCGATCTTTCCCCACTGGTACTTAATGGCAATAAAGCCCCAGCAGCCGGCGAGCGCCGCGTATACCTTAGCGTAGTGGAACCAGCTGTTCTGGTACACATGGGTGGGGTTGGTGAGCGCCCACTCGGCACCCTGCGAGACGCCGATGGCGATGGCGACGCAATAGATGGTCATGGCCAGCGGAGCCACGCCAAAGATGATGGCCGCGCCCAGCTTGGTGCGGCGGCCGACCTCGTTGAGCACGATCAAGCCGATAAAGACCATGGCCCAGCCGGCCCAGTGGATAAGGGTATCGCTACCCCAAACATCGAACAGCATGCTGCTCTCCTTTCACACGCCCGCGGCCCCTCTTCTGATCGCGGGCAGTTTGGCCAAATGTCGTCAGTTCTGGGGCTTGCGCTCCGGATACTTGGCGGTATAGCCCTCGATGTGGAGTGTCGAGGCGATGATTTCCTTGACCGTCTCGTCGGGCACATCGGGGTGCGTGCGGATATACATCAACAACCCCATGATGAGGGTGTAGAACGTCTCGTAGACATGGTCGATGCGTAGCTCATGATGGGCGACAAAGTCCACCACGGTGGTGTCGCAGATATACTGCGCCACGCGCTGAACCACGTTGTGCAAAAAGCCGCCGTAGAGCGCGCCGCTGCTTGAGGTGAGCGTACTCGGCAGTTCGCGGCCGCTGGCGACCAGGCGCTTAAAGAGCGGGGTGACGGTGTCGAGCGCGCCCTCGATATCGCCGACGGTGCGGCCGGCGTTCCACTGCTCGAGCTCGGAGATAAAGCCGTCGATCGCCTCGTCCATAACAGCGGTGACGGCGGCGTCCATATCGGCGAAGTAGTGGTAGAACAGTGAACGCGTGCAGCCGGCTCGCTTGGTCACGGCCGAGACGGATAGATGCGACACGCCCAGCTCAGAGCTTACGGTGCGCACGGCATCGAGGATCTCGCGACGGCGTTCGTCTCCCGTCAGGCGCTTTGCCGCGCTATCGGACGCAAGAGTGGCGTCGGCCACAGGAATATCTGCGTACGTGTCGCCCATGTTTTGCCGCCTTTCATCCTCTTTTGCCTGACCGTTCGCCTAACAGTCTTGAATATTGTTGACGGTTCGTCAATACTATTTTTGACACAATGTCAACAATGGCGGGTGAACGGCATGGGGGCATGCCCGGCCTGCAAAAAAAGAGGGGCGCTGCGGCCTCGTCGGGCTGCGGCAAGAGAAGGGACAACCATGATTCTCAACGGACCGGGGATTAGTTACACCGAGCCCGATATCGGCGCGGAGTTTGTGCCGCCGCTGCCGGAGCATCCGCGCGAGGCAATCGTCAAGCTGTGCGAGCACTGCACCAACCTGTCTCTTATACACATCTCCGAGCCCACGAGACATGCGCAGATCTC
>USPH01000087.1 GCA_900556515.1 uncultured Collinsella sp. | reverse complement strand
ACTACACGCAGCAGGCCATCCTGGTGCTCGCCGACAACGACGACATCAAGAGCGTCGACGACCTGGCCGACAAGAACGTCGCCGTCCAGTCCGGCTCCAACGGCCCCGCCATCCTGGAGGAGTTCGCTCCCAAGGCCAGCCAGCAAGAGTTCAAGACCGACGAGGAGGCCCGTCAGGCACTCCAGCAGAGTCGCGTTGACGCCTACGTCATCGACAACAACATGCAGCAGAGCGCCCTGGTGCGCGAGCCCGGCAAGTACAAGATCGCCGGCAAGCCCTTCGGCAGCAAGGAGCCCTACGGCATCGGCCTGCCGCTCGATTCCGACGGCGTCGCTTTCGTCAACGACTTCCTTAAGAAGATCGAGGACGACGGCACCTGGACCGAGCTGTGGCAGATCTGCATCGGCGACCGCACGGGCGACACCAACGTTCCCGAGCTGCCCGAGGTCGGCGCCTAAGCCCGCAAGCTGGGCAACAGCCGCTACGAAACCATATGGAAACGTACGGAACACTTTATTGCGCTAAACTGTTTCCTTACTGAGTTGTCGGGGCTTCCGTACATACGGGAGCCCCTTTCCTTACCGGCGGGAGGTCCGCATGAGTCTCTCCGAGCTCTGGTCGCTCTATGGCCAGAACTATATCGACGCGCTGCTCGCGACCTGGGGCATGACGCTTGAGTCGTTTGCCATCGCCATGGTGCTGGCCGTCGCCGTCACCGTGATGCGCGTGTCGCCGCTCAAGCCGCTGCGCGTCTTTGGCGACCTGTATGTCCAGGTCTTCCGTAACATCCCCGGCATCGCGCTGCTCATCATCGTCGTCTACGCGCTGCCGCCGCTCAAAATCGTTCTGCCCTATCGCACCTGCGTCATCGTCGCCACGGTGCTGTTGGGCTCGGCCTTTGGGTCCGAGAACTTTATGAGCGGCATCAACACCGTGGGCGTCGGTCAGGTCGAGGCCGCCCGCTCACTCGGCATGAGCTTCAGCCGCATCCTCGCCAAAATCGTGATTCCGCAGGCGCTACGCTCGAGCGTGCTGCCCATGACCAACCTCTTTATCGCCGTCATGCTCACCACCGCCCTCGGCAGCCAGGTGCCGCTTCAACCGCAGGAGCTCACCGGCGTCGTGAGCTACATCAACACGCGCTCGCTCGGTGGCGTCGCCGCGTTCTTTATCTCGGCCCTCGGCTACCTGGGCACGGCCTTTGTGGTGAGCCACATTGGCAACTACATCGATAAGAAGGTGAGAATCCTCCGATGAGCAAGCACTCCTCCCCTGCGCTCACCATGCGCGACGCGCTCTACGAGGCCCCCGGCCCCAAGATGCGCGCCAAGATTCGCATCGGCACCGCCATTTCGCTCATTGCCGTGGCCGCACTCGTCGTCCTTGTGCTGCAGCGCTTTTATGTGACCGGTCAGCTTTCGGTCCACTACTGGTACTTCTTTACGCACCTCACCACCTGGAAGTTCTTGCTTGCCGGCTTTGAGGGTACCGTCAAGGTCGCGCTCACCGCCGGCGCCATCGCGCTGGTGCTGGGCCTCACCCTCATGCTCGGCCGCACGAGCGATATTAAGCCGCTGCAGCTGGTCTGCCGCGTGTTCACCGATTTCTTCCGCGGCGTACCGAGCCTGCTGTTCATCTACTTCTTCTTTTTGGTGCTGCCCCAGTACAAGATCGCGCTGCCATCGTTTTGGATGCTCACGCTGCCCGTCGCACTCGCCGCTGCCGGCGTGCTGGCCGAGATCTTCCGCGCCGGCGTCAACGCCGTACCGCGCGGCCAGGTCGAGGCAGCCCAGGCACTCGGCCTCTCCAAAGCCAAAATCACCTTTAAAATCGTGCTGCCCCAGGCGATTCGCTTTATTATCCCGTCGTTGATCTCGCAGCTCGTGGTCGTGGTCAAGGACACCACCGTCGCCTACGTGGTGAGCTACCCCGACCTGATGCAAAACGCCCGCGTACTCATTACCAACTACGACGCGCTCGTGTCGGTCTACCTGGTGATCGCGGTCATCTACATCCTCATCAACGTCGCGATTAATAAGGCCGCCATCTATGTTTCGCACAAGACCGGCGCAACCATCATCCGCTAACGATTTACGATTTCTAGGAATAAGGAGCCGAGCATTATGGCACAGAGCACTTCCGCTTCCGGCAACCAGCCGCTGATCGAGCTCAAGCATGTCGATAAGCACTACGGCGATCTGCATGTCCTCAACGACATTAACCTCTCGGTCGACCGCGGCGACGTCGTTGTCGTGATTGGCCCCTCGGGTTCGGGCAAGTCGACCATGTGCCGCACCATCAACCGATTGGAAACCATCGACTCGGGCGAGATCCTCATCGAGGGTCAGCCCCTGCCACAGGAAGGCAAAGACCTTGCCCGCATGCGTGCCGAGCTGGGCATGGTGTTTCAACAGTTCAACCTGTTTGCACACATGACGGTGCTGCAGAACGTCATGCTGGGTCCGGTCGACGTGCTGGGCGTGTCCAAAGACGAGGCACGCAAGCGCGCCATGGACCTCCTGAGCCGCGTAGGTGTGGCCGAGCAGGCCGACAAGGTGCCCGCACAGCTTTCGGGCGGCCAGCAGCAGCGCGTGGCCATCGCCCGCTCGCTCGCCATGCAGCCCAAGGCCATGCTCTTTGATGAGCCCACGAGCGCCCTTGACCCCGAGATGATCAACGAGGTGCTCGAGGTCATGGTGCGCTTGGCGCAGCAGGGCATGACGATGATCGTCATCACGCACGAGATGAACTTTGCCCGCCGCGTGGCCGACCGCGTCGTGTTTATGGCCGACGGCCAGATCGTGGAAACCGGCACGCCCGACGAGTTCTTCGACCACCCCCAGACCAAGCGCGCCCAGGACTTCCTCAACTCCATCAAGGGCCACTAACCAGCTATGCGCTCGCCCGCTTGCCATGACCATCCGGATTCGAAAGTTACACCTATGATCGGAACTCGCACTTCATCGTCCTATACCCCGCATGTCGACGTCGCCCCTGCCGACCGCCCGCTTATCCTCGTCGCGCCGCGCTGGGAAGAAGCGAAGCCGTTTTTGAGCGAGACGCTCTCCCCCAACGAGGAGATCGCCAGCGTCTTTGTCGATGCCATCCTTGCCGCCGGCGGCTTGCCGCTGCAGATGTCCATCACCGAGGACATCGAGGTCATCCGCCATTACGTCGACATCGCCGACGGCATCGCCATCCCCGGCGGCCCGGATGTCAACCCCAAGCGCTGGGGCGACGAGCGCCCTTACGACCCCACGCTGTGCTGTGAGATTCGCGATCGCTTTGAGTTCAAGCTGGTCAACGAGGTGCTCCGCGCCAAAAAGCCGCTCTTTACCACCTGCCGCGGCACGCAGTTGCTCAACGTTGCAACCGGTGGCACCCTGTGCATGGACGTGCCGAGCCTGGGCGCGCGCGAGGGCCGCACGCAGTGGCGTCATACCCACGTACTCAACGATCCCGTGCACCCCGTCGAGGTCGTACCGGGCTCGCTGCTGGAGCGCGCACTCGGCGGGCACAGGCTCATCCAGACCAACTCGGCGCACCATTGCTGTGTCGATCGTCTGGGCAAGCATACGCGCCTGGTCGCCCAAGCAACCGACGGCGTGCCCGAGTGCATCGAGGTCGAGGGTCAACCCTTCTGCCTGGGCGTGCAATGGCACCCCGAGTACACCTGGCAGACGCTCGAGACCGACTTTAACCTGTGGAAGTCTTTTGTCGAGGCAGCGGCTCAGGTTAAGCAGGCGCGCTAACTCACGGGTGGCGCAACAAAATAGGGCGCCCCGCCGACCACATGGTCCGACGGGGCGCCCTATTTTATCTATATCTACGACCTTGGAGCACGGTCCAAGGCTCGCGGTCTCTTACTCAGCCGCCTCACGCAGGGCCGACATCGTAGCCGCATACTGCTGACGCAGTGCATGTATCCCGTCGCGAGCACCATCAACGGTGTTGGCATTACGCAACGCCTCGGTCACCACGACCGCCGGCTCATACAGATTGTCGAACCCCAGGTTCTGGCTCACACCCTTAAGCGTATGCACGGCCATAAACGCACCCTCAACGTCCCCTGCCGCCATAGCGGCCTCCAGCTTGTCCATGCTCTCGTCATCCAAGAACTTAAGGGCAAAGCGGGCGAGCATCTCCTCGCCCATCAGGCGAACGCTGGCACCGTTGTAATCGGCGCCGATCTTCTCATACGCTTCACGCATGGAACCCATGAATTAAAACTCCTTCGGTCAAACTAAATCGTGGGGAACGCAACGACGTCGGCAGGACGTGCCAACGTTTCGGCAATACGGTCTTGCACCTCGAGCAGGCAGTCGAGCAGTAGCGGGTTAAACTCACCGCACTTGCCGTCCAGAATCATCTGAATCGCTTCCTGGTGCGGGATGGCATCCTTGTACACGCGCACGCTCGTGAGCGCGTCGTATACGTCGGCCACCGAAACCACCTGCGCGGCAATGGGGATCTCGTCGCCCTTAAGGCCGTCGGGATAGCCCTTGCCATCCCAGCGCTCGTGGTGCCAACGTGCGATCTGGTACGCATATTCCAGCAAGGAATTGCCGGCATGTTGGTGACCCAGCTCAAACAGCATGTCGGCACCGAGGGTGGTGTGCGTCTTCATGATCTCGAACTCCTCGGACGTCAGGCGTCCGGGCTTGTTGAGGATCGCATCGTCAATCGACATCTTGCCGATATCGTGGAGCGCCGAGGCCATGGCGATCGTGGAGCGCTGTTCGTTGTCGAGCGGGAACTTGTCGCTGCGATGCACCAGGCAGCCCAGCAGCAGCTCGGTCAGCTTTTCGATATGCGTGACGTGCAGGCCGCTCTCGCCGTTGCGAAGCTCCATGACGCCGGCCATGATATCGATCAGCATGCGGCTGTTCTTGACACGCTCGTTGTACTGCTGAGACAGCAGGCTCGTCAGACGACGCTGCTTGGCATACAGGCGGATGGTATTGCTCACGCGGCGGCGAACGACGCGTGCGTTAAACAGACGGTTGATGTAATCCGAAGCACCCAGCTCGTAGGCGCGCAGCACCACGTCATCGGAATCCTCGCTCGAGATCATGATGACGGGCAGGCTATCGGCAACAGTTCGGCGTGACAGTTCGCCCAGTACCTCAAACCCGTTCATACCCGGCATGATGATGTCGAGCAGCACAAGCGACAGCTCATCGCCGTAGCGGTCAACCAAATCGAGCGCCGTACGGCCGTTGTCCGCCTCCAAGACGCGATACTCGTCCTTGAGCATCTCGTTGAGGATAATACGGTTCATCTCGGAGCCATCGACGATAAGCACCGAGGGTTTTTCGCTTTGGAAGATCTCGATTGCATCGCTGTCGGTCACAACCGTACCGGGCTTTGCCTTGGCATGGCTTAAAAGCTGGACGGCACGGTTTACGCCCTCATCGACCGTCTCGCCATTGATGCGAACACCGCCCACGCATGCCGTAAGGCTTACATGCTCGTGACCAGGGACAATCGTGGCATGGACGGCATCGGATACATGACGCAGACGACGGGCAAAGTCATCGGAGGGGATATTGGGCATGACGGCCACGAACTTGTCGCAGCCAAGGCGCACAAGCTCGTCAGTCGAACGAATGCCGCCGCGAATCGCCGCCGCCACGGCGCCGAGCGCGAGGTCACCGGCATGACGACCACAGGTATCGTTGAAGACCCTAAAATCATCGAGGTCAATCATCGCAACGCCGGCGTTCATGCGGGCGCTACGAAGCTTCTCCTCGTAATAGCGGCGATTACGAACGCTCGTCAGCACATCGGTGTAGACAAGGTCCTCTTCTGCGACCTCTTGTTCATCGATCGGGCGCACCATCAGCAAAACGTGAGGCTCGCCCTCGACCGTCAAAGAGCGCACGCGAGCACGGTACTCGACGCCGTCGTTGAGCAGCCGCTCCGATATCTCATCCGAAGTCGCCAAGGCCTCAAGACTTGACTGACGCAGGCAAGGGCACCGATCGCCGGCGAGCAAGCAGTTGCGCTCGCTTTTGACCTGATCGGCCGACATCAGACGGACCACGGGGTAGATCTTCGCGACACGGGCAACCTCGGCGGCAGCCTCTTCGTCGGTTAGATTGGCCTCGTGATTATTGAGCATATGGGGCCCTTTCAATCGTTGCGTTTGATAGCAGTTGGTATCAAACGGTACAAGGGTAGCATCTTGTTGATGCAGGTACTGTCTCTTATA
>USPH01000086.1 GCA_900556515.1 uncultured Collinsella sp. | reverse complement strand
GAGGTCGGCGAAGTTGAGACATTGCACGCGGTAACCGTGGGCTGCCAGCACGGGTCCCACTTCGCGACAGAGCGTGCCTTTGGTGTCGAGCACGATGTAGCTTGCGTTCATTTGCAGCAGGTTGGGCTTGAGGACGTTTCGGGTCTTGCCGGCTCCCGAGGGGCCGATCACAAGTGCGTTGTTGTTGAGTCCCGTTTGGCGGGTGTCGCAGGAAAGCGTTCGATCCTTGGCGAAGATGGTGGACGATGCGGACTTAGATGCGGCGAGGCGGCTGGCGAGGTTAGACATGGGCGACCTCCTTGGTGGTCGAGAGGATTTCGTGGGCAAAGCCGAGCTCGACGGCGCGCTCGGCCGAAAGGTAGGTGTCTTTTGCAGTGAGGGACTGGATGCGCTTGGGCGTGAGGCCGCTGCGGTCCGAGAGGATTTGCGTGAGGGTCTTGCGGGTCTGCATGAGACGCCGGCTGGTTTCTTGCAGCGCAAGTGCCGAGCCGCCTGCCCCCTGGGGGATCAGCGGGTCGTGAATCATGAGCTCTGCATGGGGCGCCATACGGCGATCGTCGCCGCCCATAAAGATCACGGCGCCCATGGACGCGGCGAATTCCAGACAGACGGTGCGGATGGGGCACGATGCGAGGCGCATGGCGTCATAGATCGCAAGGCCCGATCGCACGCTTCCGCCGGCGCTGGCGACAAATATGGTGATGGGGCGGCTGGGGTCGGTGGCATCGAGCAGGCGGATCTGCTGGCATAGGTCGTGGGCCATCGGGGTTTCGATGTTTCCCATGACGGAGAGCTCGCGACGGGCGAGCATCTCATCGTAAATGCTGGTGAGCGTGATACCTCGGGCGGATTCACGCATGGTGAGGGGGCTGATGATGGGGGAATGATTGGTGTCCATGAGGACTCCTTTCTGTTGGTTGTGTTGTGGAATAGGATTGTTGCCCGCGGAGGGGCTGGCGGGCTACAGGGTTCGTCCGAGCCTGAGATCGAGCTCGGTTGTGGGGCAGGCTGCCTGTTCGTGCGGCTCGCAAGCGCCAAGGACTCCAAAGCGATGGAGCGTTGCGACGGGCGTGGTGTAGGCGAGCCGCAGCTGATGCTCGACAGGGGCACATCCGTCATTTTTGTAATGAGCCGCGTAGTACTGCGCGATGCTGGCGTTCATCTCGCTGCCATTGCGATGGCGCTCAAACTGGCGTCTGCAGGTTTCGATGATCTTTGCTACCGACTTGGGTGCCGTCGCGGGAACAAGGGCGAGATAGCCCTCAAATAGCTCGTTGATGCTCAGAAGGCACAGCAGGTCGATCAGCGTCCTTATGGCTGCTCCCTCGGCGGAAAAGTGCGCGGTCATGCGGTTATATCGGTTGCGGTCGACGATGGCCGCATGGGGTCTTGGAGTTTTCTGCCCCGTGGTCCCGGGCTTTTGCCGCGCCTGTGTATTGAGCTCGACGTTGCAGCGCTTGAGGCCGTCCAACGGAAGGAACAGTGCGGTGCGCAGGGTGTTCCGCTTGCTTTCGAGTTCATGACGCTCGTCGGGTTCCCATTCGAGCTTGAGTTTCGTGTCGAGCGCCGTAAGCATATGGGCTAGGCAGCCTACGGTAAGAACGTACGAATCGTTGTCGCGTTTTGGGGCATAGGGGTCTGTCAGCTTGCGAATGTCGGGGTCGCCCATGATCTTTGTGCAGCGCTTCAGCAGTTGAGGGTGGTCGGCCAAGATCGTCGCGAGCGGTAGCGACGCGTAGTTCTTTATGGTCGCGGCGGCAAAGGCGGCGTCATATTCGTTTGCATATGCTCGCTCAATGCGGGCATCCAGAATGCTTTTCTTATCGCCGTCTTCAGCGTGGTGGTTTGTCATAGCTTCTCCAATCGGTTGATGTTCGTGCTGTTTGTTGATGTGTTGGTTGTCGTGAGTGATGTGCTTGCCGTGGGTGATGTGCTGACGTTGGGGTGCTATGCGGTTTTCAATGAGCCCGTGAGGCAGTTGCTGCAGGGGCGGGATGGAACGGCCCATGCAAGGCGGAAGGCATCGTGCTCAAAATCGAGACAGCAATGCCCTGGGTGCCTCACATGTGGCAGTTACCTCATTAAGTTGTCATTGCGTTTGGGGTTGTACTTTGCCGATCTTCCTTCTCTTACACGCTGAAAACTGAAACTTCATATGCTCGATCTACTTAAAACCGCAACGGCGGTCTTTTATCACCTTATATGTCGGAACGCGTCTTTGCAAGTACTTTTTTGCCTTTGTTTAAAATGGGGTGGTTTTGCAACCGTCACGCGCCACGCTATGCGAACGTGCCCCGGCTCGGATAAGATGGTGCGATCGAGTTCTACCGTGCTCACCGCAAGTGGTCTTTGCTGCTGAGATAGGTCATGGCCGAAAGGGGCCCGTATCCGTTGGGATACGGGCCCCTTTTCTGTTGTCGGCCAGATACGATGGGTCGCGTGACGTCGTCAGAGGTCGAATTCGACCGCTAACGACGTTGTGCAGCTCATCATTTCTGGTCGCAAACAGTAAAGGGGCATGAGGGTGTATTGAGGAGGGGGATGTCTTGCTGTCGGCATCCGCGTGCGGTGCCATTCGCTGTCTGTAAATATACGTTTAAAGCTAATTTCATACCACTTGTCGGAATGCGGACGCTGTCCTTGCATGCCGGGCGTACATTGAACGTGGTTTTT
Source organism: uncultured Collinsella sp. (assembly GCA_900556515.1). Classification (GTDB taxonomy): domain Bacteria; phylum Actinomycetota; class Coriobacteriia; order Coriobacteriales; family Coriobacteriaceae; genus Collinsella. Next base: position 3,645 of record USPH01000086.1, on the reverse strand, counting down.
CGCGTGAAACCACGAATCGGTTGTCAGTCCTGAACAAGGAGGCCCAGCATGACGCTTGCCAAACCCATCAACAAATACATCGACTATATCGATGCCCCCGAGGACACGTTTGAGCAATATGTCGAGAAGGCGTTAAAGTACAACTTTCGCTGCGTATTTGCGAACCTGCAGGAGTACGAGACGGGCCGCGCCATGCTCGAGGACTCTGACATCATCCTTGCCGGCGCTATCGACTTTCCCCAGGGCACTATGGCGCTCGAGGAGAAGCTTGCGAGGTTTGAGGAATACGCTGCGTGTGGCTTTACCGAGATTGACTACGTTTTGAATCAGAGGTCGATCGAGAACCGCGATTTTGATGCCATCGAGCGCGAGATGACTACCATTGCTGATTTTTGTCGCGCGCATGGCATCACTGACAAGGTAATCGTCGAGATGTGCAAGCTGGACGGCGACGACGCCGCCAAGCGCCGTGTATGCGAGATCGCGCTGGAGGCCAAGCCGGGATTCCTTAAGACATCGACCGGCAGAAGCTTTGGCGGTGCTAAGCTCGAGGACGTGCGGCTGATGCACGAGGTGCTCGGCGATGCCGTGGCAATCAAGGCGGCGGGCGGTATCCATAATTACGAAGAGGCCTGCGCATTCATCGAGGCCGGCGCCAGCGCGTTAGGTGCATCGGCGGGCATCGCGATCGTCGAGGGCGCACCGACGGATGAGCGTCGCTAGCAGACGTATTTGACCTGAGCGATAAAGCTTCACGACCACACGCTGTTCATGTTCGAGACAATATGACTTTTTGCCCGTTGTAAACGGAGTCGCGATGGGTGTTCTGTATGATGGCTCAGACAAGGTTGTTCAATGACAGGGAGGCATATATGGCAATCAAAGCCATCGCGATGGATATCGACGGTACGCTCACCAACGATCAGAAGGTGATCAGCCCGCGTACGCGCGAAAAGCTGCTCGCGGCGCAGGAGTCGGGCATTAAGCTCATCTTGGCTTCGGGTCGTCCCGCATGGGGGCTACATGCTCTGGCACAGGAGCTCGACCTCCAAAACCATGACGGTCTGCTAGTCGCTTTCAATGGCGCGCATGTTGTCGACGCTCAGACCGATGAGGTCCTTTTTGACCAGGCCATGCCAGCTGACGAACTGCACCGTCTGATTGATCACCTGCAAAACTATGATGTGATCCCCATGATCTCGCTCGGGCGCGACCTGCATGTAGAGGACTCGTATCGCTGCATGATTACACTGCCGGACGGCTCGCAGAAGAATATCGTCAAATACGAGCGCGATGCCTGCGACCTTAAGATCCGCGAGGTCGAGAGCTTGCATGAGGTCGTGGACACTTATCCCGTAGACAAGCTGCTGACGGCAGGCGATCCGGCCTACCTGCAGGCGCATTACGAGGAGATGTATGCGCCCTTTACCCAGACGCTTTCGGGCATGTTTACGGCCGACTGGTACTTTGAGTACACGGCGCCTGGTATCGACAAGGCCCGCGCGCTCGAGGGTGCCCTGCCCAAGCTCGGCATCGATGCCAGCGAGGTCGTCTCGTTTGGCGACGGCCAGAACGACAAGTCCATGATTGAGTGGGCCGGCACCGGTGTTGCCATGGGCAACGCCGTCGATGAGGTCAAGGCTGTAGCCCAGATGGTGACCGCCAATAATAACGAAGACGGCATTGCGGTGGCGCTGGATAAGCTGCTGGGTTAGAATCGCCGATAGTGCATGGCTCGGGCGTCCGCTTGCGGGCGCCCTTTTGTTAGGGAGGGTGCCGTGTCCGCATTTCCGTTCGACGCCGTTATCTTTGACATGGACGGCGTGATTGTCGATACCGAGTATTACTACCTGGGCGAGACTGCCGCGTTTGCCAAGGAGCTTGGGCTTAACCTGACTCAAGAGGAGTTGAATGGGCAGGTCGGTACTTCGCACCAGTTCTTCCTGCATATGCTGGTCGATTGGTTTGAGCGCGCCGGTAAGGGGCATTTCACTGGCGAGGAAGCGTTGGCCCGTTGGAACGAGTGGGCGCATAAGCGTCCGCGCGACTATCAGGCTTTGATTAACCCAGGCGCCGTGGATACGATTCGAGAGCTGCCGCGCCGTGGCGTTCGCGTGGCGCTTGCCAGCTCGTCTCCCATGGATAGCATCGAGGAAGTGCTCAACGCATGCGGGCTGTCGGATGCCTTTGAGTATGTGGTGAGCGGCGAGCAGTTTAAGGAGAGCAAGCCCGAGCCCGACATCTACCTGCATGCGCTGGACCTGCTGGGGCTGCCCGCGAATCGCTGCTGCTGCGTCGAGGATTCGGTGCCTGGCATCACTGCCGGCAAGCGAGCCGGCCTGACAGTCATTGCCAAGCGCGAGGAGCGCTTTGGCTTTAGCCAGGATGCCGCGGACAAGATTATCGACCAGCTGCCGGAGCTGCTGGAACTCGCGTAGATTCTGGGCGGTACTGCTGTCACAACAGTGGTTCCGTTGGCATAAGAGAGAGGGGCGGCGTCATGGCATTTAACGTGAGCGCACTGGGGTTTGGCGACAACGTCGTCGACTGCTACGAGCATATCCACACAATGTATCCGGGTGGCAATGCGGTGAACTTTGCCGTGTATGCCAAGAAGTGCGGCGCCGCGCGCTCCGCGTATATGGGCATCTTTGGTAATGACGCTGCTGCTGAGCATGTGATTGCGAGTCTTGAGGATGAGGACGTTGAGCTTGCCAAGTGCAAGCAGCTCATCGGCGAGAACGGTGCGGCACGCGTGACCGTCGTTAACGGCGACCGTGTTTTCCTTGGCTCCAATGAGGGCGGCATCCGTGGTGATGCGCGCTATGTGCTCGATCGCTTTGACCTTGCGTACGTGAAGCAGTTCGACGTAGTCCACTCGGGCAACTATTGCTTTACCGAGCGTGAACTTCCCAAGTTGAAGGCCGCGGGCATCACGGTTTCGTTTGACTTCTCGGACGATTCGACCGACGAGTACTACGAGCAGATTGCTCCCTACGTTGACTTCGCGTTCTTTAGCGCGGCAGACGCCGCGAGTGAGGATGAGATTCGCGAGCGTCTGGCATGGGTGAGGAGCCTAGGTCCGCGTTTCGTATCGGCAACGGCTGGCGCTGAGGGCTGCATTGCCTATGATGGCGATCGTTATTACCGCCAACTGGCTAAGCCGGTAACGGATATGAAGGACACCATGGGTGCGGGCGACTCATTCCTGACTTCGTTCCTGATGTGTTATCTCGATTCCGTCAAGCGTGGCGAGGATGGTGCCGAGGCCATCGAGCGTGCACTCGACTTTGCGGCGGGGTTTGCTTCGACCGTATGCGGCATGGAAGGCTCCTGGGGCCATGGAGTGCCGATTTCCGAATAGGTGAGCAGTCCCGGGGAGTCGAATTGTCGCCCCCCGGGACTCCATGGACAAAAAATGCTAAATATGAGTACTGTCACTAATTTAGTAACAGCGAAATAAAGCTATTGAGGGCCTAGTTGGGTGTCTGCGAGTGATTAAAACCTGCTAAAAATGACTTTAACCACCTTAAAGTGCCTTGATAATGGATAGCTGTACATTATCAAGGCACTATTTTGCCGTAAAATAATGTGACTGGATTTGCAACAGTACTCATATTTGGCATTTTTTGCCCACCGGGGCTA
>USPH01000085.1 GCA_900556515.1 uncultured Collinsella sp. | reverse complement strand
GTGTTAGGCGCGCCGCCAGCGTTCATCCTGAGCCAGGATCGAACTCTCCGTCCAAAATATATGGGCTTCGAGCCCGTCCGGTCCTCTCAGTTCATCGCTGATCGGTTCCGTTCGATTCATATGGTTCTAGTATAGGAAAAGGAATTTCTCGGGGCCGCCTCTCGGCGGCCTTGCGAAAAACAAATCCAAGTTAGACCATTTCAAATGGTTCGATGTCTGCCCGGATGCGACACTCGGAAGTGTCCATCCTCGCAGTATCCGGTTCTCAAGGTGCACGCTTAGCGGCTCATCCGGTTCGACCGGGCCGCGCGGCAAGGAGATATATTGCCAGACCGGAGGGGCCCCGGGGGCGGGAATCTGGCACTCCATATTTTGTTCACAAATAAATAGGTCCCTCAGTCGCATCACTGAGGTTAAAACTGAAGTATTGGCTTCTGATATTGGCGATGACCAGCTGGTTTATAGGTGTTAAGGCATCGGTCATCTCTGGAGCGCCACTTTACTCCAAAAGCATCAGCTATTTGTTTCCCGTCGGTAAAAGGCAGGTTTTGTTCGCCAAGCGTTCTTATATATAGAGAAGTTCGGGTTCGAACCCATGCACCGGCAACAAAAAAGCGATCAACCGGAGTCGATCGCTTTCTGTTCTATGGTGGAGCATCCAAAGGATGTTTCCGAACTCACTTTCTCGCTGCCATTCATGCTGTCGAAGCATCGTTCGACCTCCGCAGTCCCATGTTTTGAGGATCTGCCGTGTTTATCACTGCTATTAATGAGTGTGCGGAAGTGATCCTCATACAGATACGTGCGATCCGCCAGAGAACTGAGAAGCATCTTTCTGCAGCCCTCGTTGTCTATCCTCGCATCTCTCAGGTCTTCCGGAAATTCACAAGCAGTCTTAGGGTCAGTTTGTTTCTGCTTTCAGAGACTTGTTTGAGAGTTATTAAAGACAGTTCAAAACAATAAGTGAGACACCATAAAGCAGAGCAAGATGTGCCGGATAGAAAACGTAGAAGAAGTATTTCAGCTTCAGCCCTCGCTTGCCATTATAAAGATTGATAAGCAGCAACGAAACGACCGCGGCAGCAACATCAGGATTAAATACATTAGCTGTAGCAAACTCAAATCCGCCGCCAACTATATGGCATGACGAAAGGAGCACTACGCATACTGCAGCAAAGAACATCTTGGCCTTGCTGTCGTGGAATAAATAGAATGCAGCCACAAGCAGAATGCCATACACGCCGCCATCTAGTTTAGTGTATTCAGCTGCCAGTGCTATCAAAACAATCAGAGCAAATTCTGCGATGTGCCTCTTCCATTTTGAAAGACTTTGTATCTTTTCCAGAATAATCAAAAAGACCAAGGAAAGCAGGAGCTCACACATAACATTTTGTTGCCGAAGGTCGAATAGTTGCCCGGTTTGAACGAAATCGTATATGGGCTCCGCAATGATTGCGAAGACAAGCATATTTCGCAGGTACTTCTTTATGTCATGAGTATGCAAAAATCCCTCAACTATCAAAAAGCAAAATAAGGGAAATGCAATTCTGCCAAGAACATGAAGCACATCCGAAGCCTCGCTTAGAATCGCCCACTGCTCGTCTGATATCTGATTGTACGATGCGTGAGTCATGATTCCATTGGTCAGGACGATCCTGCTTACATGATCGAGAACCATCGAAATGGCCGCTATTATCTTTAATGTGCTGCCGCTAATTCCGTATCTGTCTGTTTTCATTTCGTTTTCCTTTCTTTGGGTGGGCCGTCGGGGGTTCAGCCTGCTTCGCAGGCGGCCGCTGCGGCGCTTTCGCGCCTTGCGCGCTGCGCTGGCAAACGCTCACGCGTTTACTCAGCTCCGCGCCCCGATGGGTTCGAACCCGTGCACCGGCAACAAAAAAGACGGCCAACCGAAGTTGACCGTCTCAACAATCTTTGGGTGGGCCGTCAGGGGTTCGAACCCTGGACCTTGGGATTAAAAGTCCCCTGCTCTGCCAGCTGAGCTAACGGCCCGCGGGTGGCATTGTACCACGGTCTGGGACTATTCCCAACTCCATTGGCCGTTCTGGAAAATCACAACTTCACGTCCATCAGGCGTAATGCCCGTAATATCGATGTCGTCCGTGCCGATCATAAAATCGACGTGCGTGCTCGAGACGTTAACACCATGCTCCAGGAGCTCCTCCTTGGACATGTCGTACCCACCCTCGATGCATTCGGGGAAACCGACACCTAGCGCGAGATGGCAGCTAGCGTTCTCGTCATAGAGCGTATCGTAGAACAGAACACCACTTTCGCGGATCGGCGTGTTCTTGGAAATGAGCGCGACCTCTCCCAGGTGAGCAGCGCCCTCGTCAGTATCGATGATACTTGCGAGCGTTGCCTTGCCCACGCGGGCGTCGTAGTCCACCACGCGGCCGCCCTCGAACTTAATCCAAAAATCGTCGACTTTATTGCCGTGGTGGATGAGCGGCATGGCCGAGTACACGATACCGTCGGCGCGCATGCGATCGGGCGAAGTGAAGACTTCCTCGGTGGGAATGTTGGGGAAGAAGGGGTGCCCATCGGGCGTCTTGCCCTTGCCGCCGGCCCACTCGTGACCCTTCGTCATGCCAATCGTCAGATCGGTTCCATTTGCCGCGGTGTAATGCAGGCAGTCGAAACGATTGCCGTTCAGGAAACGCAGGTTCTTTTCGAATGCGGCGTCATGGAGCTCCCAGTCGCTCTCTGGGTCCTGGCCATCGGCGCGAGCGGTGTGCAGAATCGCATTCCACAGCTTATAGATTGCAACCTCATCGGCGTCTCCCGGGAACACCTCGCGCGCCCAAGCCACGACCGGAGCGCCGGCGATGCACCACGGATTGATGTTGTAATCCAGTCCACGGCGGAAAACTTTGCACTGCGTGTTCTTTGCCTTAGAAGCTGCAGCGGGCTTAGCGGGATCGATGCCCTTAAGGGCGGCGGGGTCCGCACCCTCGATAAAGATAAAGCAGGCACCGTCCTGGGCCAGGGAATCCAGCTGCAGGCGCTTCCACTCGGGCGTCTGCTCAAAATAGCTTTTCTCGACATGCTCGTACGTGAGCCTCGTCACGGCATCATCGGCCCAGATGACCGTCACGTGGCCGGCGCCGGCAGCATAGGCCTCCGCGACCACCACGCGCGCAAACGGCACGCACTCAACCGGAGACTGAACGACGACTTCCTGGCCGGGCTTAACGTTTACGCCCTTGCGGACAACCAGGCGCGCATAGTTTTTAATCTTGGGCTCCAGGGACTTCATACCCTCCAGGGCCTCTTCGACCGTCAGGGCAGCTCGAATCATGTGCCACTCCATCTATCTATAGAACAGTAAAAAGGCGCGCCGCAAAAACGACGCGCCTTATATCTTAGCGATAAGTATGTATGCAAACGCTACTTCTTCTTGGAGTCCTTCTTGTCCTCCTCGGCAGCTGCGCGCTCGATAAGAGCGTTGAGCTTGTTCTCGGACATGCCCTCGGCCTGCGCGCGGTACATGTTGCGCAAGGGACGAATACGAGCGAAGTCGTAGATAAAGTCACCTAGGATGATGACATAGGACAAAACGATGCCGACCATCTGGACAGGGCTGGACACCATGCCAGCGGGAGCGAAGTACAGCGAGGCCCAAATTGCCACGACGAGCACCATGCCAATGGCGAGCACAATCCACCAGATGCGACGGCGCTTGGTGTAGTCCTCGTCCTGCTTGAGGAGGATATTCGACACCGTATAGATGCGGTCCTCCTTGGCGCGCTGCTTAGCCTTGCGGGCGCGCTTCTCCTCTTTAGAGAGGCCCTCGAGGTTCTCGCCCTTCTCGAGCTCTTTGCGGCGTGCCTTAGACGAAGCCGGCACGACGCGAACGGAGCTCGCTGCTTGGCGGGCGGGCTTAGCAGATGCGGCAGACTTGCGCGCAACCCCGGTAACTTCGTGGGATTGCGTGCGCTTGTTCGTGGCGCTACGGGTACTCACTTATGCGTTCTCCTTCATGCTTGTGAACTGGGAGCCCGTGATGATCTGGAAGGCCTCGCGATAGCGCTCGGACGTGCCATCGATGACCTCGGCGGGCAGGTGCGGGGTCTCCCCCGTCATATCCCAGTTGGCCTTGAGCCAATTGCGGACGAATTGCTTGTCGTAGCTAGGCTGGATCTTGCCCTCCTCGTAGCTGGCAGCAGGCCAGAAACGGCTGGAGTCGGGCGTGAGGCACTCGTCGATCAGCGTGACCTTGCCATCGATGACACCAAACTCGAACTTGGTGTCGGCAATGATGATGCCACGGGTCGCGGCGTACTCGGCAGCGGCCTTGTAGATCTTGAGGGAAAGGTCACGAATCTGCGTGGCGATGTCCTCGCCCACGATCTCGCAGCAACGCTCGAACGAGATGTTCTCGTCGTGGTCACCGATCTCGGCCTTCGTGGACGGCGTGAACAACGGCTCGGGAAGCTTGGAAGCCTCGGTCAGGCCCTCAGGCAGCTGGATGCCGCAGACGGTGCCGTTCTCGTCGTAGGTCTTCTTGCCCGAACCGGTCAGATAGCCGCGGACGATGCACTCGATAGGAATCGTCTGGGCCTTCTTAACCAGCATGGCGCGGCCAGCGAGGTAGTCACGATACTCAGCAAACTCCTCGGGGAAATCCGCCGGGTCGATGGAAACGAGATGGTTGGGAACGATGTCGGCAAACTTATCGAACCAGAATGCCGAGATGCGATTGAGCACCTCTCCCTTAAACGGAATCTCGTCGGGAAGAATGAAGTCGAACGCAGAAATGCGGTCGGTGGCGACCATCAGCAGGTTTTCACCGGCATCGTAAATATCACGAACCTTGCCACGGGAATCCGGACGACGCTCCATCGTTGTCACGTGAGTCACTCCTTACCTAAATACGACAGAAATGCGGGTTCTTTCCCGCATGTTTTCGCAAACTCGGAGCGGCAGGGACGCGGCCCCTCCTTCACCGAATAGCGAAAAGCTAGTGCTCCATTGTAGTAGATGCCGCGTCCGCCGTGTGCTCGCGGGGCAGATGAATTGTAAAAGTCGTACCCTTTCCAAGCTCCGACTCCACGGATATGTAGCCATGGTGACGCTCGACGATCTGCTTGGTCACGGCGAGGCCGACGCCCAGGCCGCCAGCTTCGCGGGCGCGGCTGGCATCGGCGCGCCAAAACCGCCCGAAAATGCGCGACAGATCGTCCTTGGCAATACCGATGCCGGTATCAGAAACGGCAATGCTGACGTGCCTGCGGTCACTGAGCACCGACACCACGACCCAACCGCCCTCGGGGGTGTAGCGCATGGCGTTGCTCATGAGGTTGATAACACATTGCGTGATCATGTCGGGATCGGCCTCGACGACATCGTCGTGCCCTTGGGTTTCATCTGCAAAGCGAAGACGAAGGTCACGGTCGGCAAACAGACGCTCCTGGCCGTTCACAATCGATCGCACGAACGGAACCATGTCCACCGGTTCTAGATTGAGCGGAGCCGTGCTGTTTTCCATACGCGATAGGTCGAGCATCTGCTGCACCAGACGAGCCAGGCGACGCGTCTCGGAAGCAACGGTCTCCAAATGCTCATCGTCGGTGGGATACACGCCATCCTGCATGGCCTCGACCGTTGCGAGCATGGCCATAAGCGGCGTGCGAAGCTCGTGTGCAACGTCTGAGGTCAGGCGCTTCTCGTGTTTCATATCCTTCTCGAGCGAGGTGGCCATCTCATCGAAGGTCTCACCCAGCTGATCGATCTCGTCATCACCGCGCAGCCCCGTGCGAGCCGACAGGTCGCCGTCACGGATTTGCTTTGCGGTACTGGTGATGCGATGAATCGGTTTGGTGAGCATGCGCGACACGAGCGATCCGATAACGACCGAAATGCAGATTGCAACAACCGCGGCGAGGGCCATGGCGTTAAAGGTCTTCTCCCTAAACGCAGAGTCCGCCTTGGTGAGCAGAGCGTCGGAGCCGATGGCCCACAGCTTTACCTGTCCGACATGCTCGCCGGAAGACGTTACAATCTCGACGTTAGCAACGCTATCGGAGTCGGTTGGAGCAGACGAGACCGGGCTATGCGATGCCCTCTTGCCGCTCGTGTCGTCGGTCGTAGCCTGGTTTTCGCGTACATCGGCGGTGGCGCTTGCCGAGGGCCAGGAATCGTCATAAACGATCACACCCTTTTTATTGACGACCTGCATGCCCAGATCGTCGGAAACCAAACTCGACGTTGCGACCGTGCGCAGTTCTCCCGCGGTCCAAGAGCCGTTTTCCTCATATGCTGTCTCTTATACACATCTCCGAGCCCACGAGACATGCGCAGATCTCG
>USPH01000084.1 GCA_900556515.1 uncultured Collinsella sp. | reverse complement strand
CGCATGTCTCGTGGGCTCGGAGATGTGTATAAGAGACAGCTTGTTATGTACGGAATAATTCCGTACAATTGTGCAAAGGAGGTTTTTGCTATGCCAACGATTGAGAAACAACGCCGCATGGATCTAAGGTTGACCGAACGTCAACGCCTTACTTACGAGCGCGCCGCAGCCTTACGTGGCCAAACTCTCACCCAATGGGCCACAGCTCACCTTGACGAGAGCTCCGCACGTGATATCGCCGAGGCGTCAACAACCTATCTTTCTCCTGATGGTTTCGATGCATTTTGCGAAATGCTCGATTCCCCCATGCCTCAAGCTGCAAAAGCGCTGCTCGACCGTAAAGCGGTTTGGGAATGAGCACATTTACCAAGCCCGTTCAACTCCCCGTTGGTCAAGGCATCGAGGCTTTCCACTGTGGAAATACTCTTGTAGACGGATGGGCTAAAAACAGATCAGCCTCGGCGCGAAGAAGAGGATCAGCGGTTATATACGCATCGTATTGCGACGACGCAGTCGCTGGGTTTTATACGCTGTGCACGCACTCCGTGGCTCGCGAAAATGTTGATGGAGGATGGTTCGTGCGAAACTCCCCCTCCCAAGTTCCTACGGTACTGCTTGGAATGATGGGGGTCGATGAGAAGTTCAAGGGGCTTGGTCTTGGAGCTTCACTACTCAAAGATGCCATCGAAAACGCCTTGAAAATCTCTGCTCTGGCAGGAGCGCGAGCTTTGGTTGTCGATCCAGTAGATGATAAGGCGGCAGCATTCTATGAACATTTTGGCTTCGCCACCCTACCCGGCACCAACCGAATGGCGCTGAAACTCTAGATTGTCAGGCGACATCTCCTCCAGCTCCCAGCATGCCTTAAGTTACCTTACAAATAAAGATTACACTGAAATGTAGGGTAACTATCCAAGGCATCGTATGAAGTGCTCGCTACGCCCACCCCTACGCAACATCCCAGGGCTGGAGTTCGTCGCCCAAGCGAACGATGCAGTCGTAGAGCACGGTATGACGCTCGGCCGGGTTGGCATCTCGATGAAAATGCCCGTAGTACCAGCGCCTGTAGTCCAAGCGGTCCTCCAGCTCATCGAAAAATGCCGTAAGCCGATCAACGGCAGGGCAATTCCAGCCGGGCCCCGGATAGAGCGTGGGCGAAAGCATGCGCGTGGAGCAGGTGTGGGTGATCACGTAGTCGACCTTCCAGCCCACGCCGTCGAGCTTTGTCCGTGCCTCCTCAAAGTTGCGCTCGTCCGGCAACTCCTGCGGCCACCAGCTGGAATACGGAATGCGGTATTCCTTGTCCACGCTCGTGGCGCCGCCCATGGTAAAGACCGTTGAGCCGTCGAGTTCAAAAACCTCGCCGCGCGTCAGGCGCCGTATGGGCGAGGTGTCCGACAGGCGCTGTGTCAGTCCGCCGTGCCACAACTCCATGGGTCGCTCCGCCCAGTGGTCGAAACGTTCGTGGTTGCCGTCGACGAACAGCACGGTATAGGGGCGCGACTCCAGCCAAGCGATGTCGACGCACTCCTCGGCAGAGAAATCCCACGGAAAGCCAAAGTCGCCGGCAATGATGAGATAGTCGTCGCTCGTCAGGCTTTCCCCAAGATCCCAATCGCGCAGCTTTTGCATGTCGAGGCCGCCGTGAATATCGCCCGTCACATAGACCGTCATCGGATTACCACTTCCCTGTAAGTCGCTAGCCCACATTCTGCACGATCACTAAGCCAACCGTTCCAGCCCTTCCATCCTTTAGGACCTACTCCTCGTTCTTCCATCCAAACGGGTCGAGCACCCAAAAAATCAGATCGAGCACGCCGCCGGTCATCATGGCGCCGGCAAAGGCCATGCAAACGTGCAGAGAACTGGCACTTCGGAGCACATCAAACGGTCCCAGAACAGCCAGCAGCGCGACCGCTGCGCCGGCAAGGCACAACGCGAGGCACGGCCCCGCGTCCTTGACGCACTTCTTTGCGAGATGCTTGGTGTTGTCGCTCATCAAAATCAAACTCCTTAGAGGGTCGTTGTTTTGATTCACACCGCCACGACAGAGCAAGGCGGCAGGTTAAGTGTCACATGTCGTGCGGACATGCTTGAGTTACCCTACAATTTAATGGGTTTGATAGAATGTAGGGTAACTACTCGGAAAGGAGGCTCCATGTCCGTCTTAGAAGATGTCCTAGAAGAGGAATATGCACGCTCGAGCCGCCTCTTGGGCCTCATGGAGCAGGAAATCAGTCTCCTTCCAAAGGGCAGCATCCGCATGCGAAACATAAAGGGCCACGAATACTGCTATCTCAACTATCGAGTCGGCGACAAGGTCAAAAGTGACTATGTACCCGCTACAAAGGTTGATGAGCTGCAAGCCAAAATCGAACGTCGAAGGGCTCTTGCGGCCGCCATTAGAGAGCAGAAGCGATCTCAAAAGCTAATCATACGTGCGTTGGGAAGGGCGCCGAATGCTGACTGAGCAGCAGAGGTTTTCCTCTAAAACAATTTGAAAACCTTGCCGCATACATGCTGTTCGCATCCGCTGAGTCCGAGCCGCTGCCCAAGTCACCATGTGCCCGACACACAAATAGTTACACGCGGAACTATTCCAAAACCGAAAGAACCACTGCAGTTAGTACCCGATAACCATAATGCCTTTTAACGGAACAGGCATGCGCCCGCTTGCATACAATGTTTTGAAAAAAGTTACGACCCTTTCGTAGTCTCTGCTTGAGTTGTTACCACTCTTGTACACATTACGAACGACTACACAAAGATATGCTGCATCCTGTATCATGCACGCTTCAAAAAAATCCTTCAGAAACTGGTTGTTCGCGACAGCGCGCCCGGCCTCAATCTCCACTATCGTGTTAGTGTCCCTATGGACGGCATCGACCTCAAAAGCTTTATCAATTAAGCCTTTCTCCCCATACAACACTGGCATCGATAGTTTCTCGTTTTTCTTTTTCCCCGCCTCAACATCGAAACCAAATTGCTTCAAATCGAACTCCAAAATTCGGAGCACGTTATCGCTGTGCTCACCGTTCTTATCAGAACGAATCTGCTCAATATTTTTATTTACAGCTTTTACAACGTCCATTAACGACTGCGGCGGACGACCGTTTGATGGGAAGTAAATCCAGTTGCACTCCATTGATAGTCCTTTGTCTATATTCATTCAGCCACTGCAGCTATTTTAAATTAGTGTTATAAAACACCGACGACTAACGATGCCATAAACAGTCAATCGGCCAACCTTTTAGCAGTTAGCGAACCATGCAAGCAAACAGAAACCTTAATCAACATGATGGATTGGCCCTTTCGGTCATTAGCAAACAGAATCACTTGCCCATGGAGCCATTTACCCTTGGCCTTTCAATTGGGACTGGCGTCAAATGCCGCATGCCTAAGTAATATTAAGGTCCTTCCATGGCTGCCGTGCAGCGGCCCACGCACCCAATAACATCCATATGTGAAACTCATACTTTTGCAACGCGATTTTGATCCATATGATCCGTTCGCCTTGCTTGTCCCATTTCTGCCGCCGGCTTGTCATCGGCGCCCCATCTCCCGCTATCGAGGTCTAATACTTTTCCCGCTGCCACCCAAAAACTCATCCAACATTAATCTTGGCTCAAGAATCGCTTAATCTATAACCTGCACTATAGAGTTCGACCAAGGGCGGGGCGGCGCCGCGCAACGCAGGCCGCCGAACGCAACACTCGCGCCCGGGCAGATCGCCCGGCGTCGCGCCCATCGAACGAAAGGACAGGTCATGGACGACCTCGAAAAAGTTGAAACCATCCGCACCAAGTGCAACGTGAGCTACACCGACGCCAAAGCCGCGCTCGACGCCGCCGACGGCAACGTTCTGGACGCCATCATTTGGCTCGAGTCGCAGGGCAAGACCCAGACCACGTCGGCGCACGCCGCCACCGAGTCCGCGCCGGTCGACGAACCCTCGGCCGAGATGGTCGCCGCGCAGGCCGCCTACGAGAAGTCGAGCGAAAAGACCGACTTCTCCAAGAAGATGGACAGCGTGTGGGAGTACCTCAAAAAGCTCTTCCGCCTGAGCCTGGACACCAAGTTTATCGCCACGCGCCGCGATGCAATCATCCTCAACATCCCCATCCTGATCCCCATCATCGCCCTGTTTGCCTGGGGCGCCACGATATGGCTGATGCTGATCGGCCTGTTCTTTGGCATGCGTTACCGCATCGATAGCGACGGCGACGTGCCCGGCAGCATCAACAACCTTATGGATCACGCCGCCGACGCCGCGGACGACATCAAGCAAAATCTCAACGACGACAAGTAATCGCAAACGGGGGCACGCATGGCACGGATCCTGATCGTAGAGGACGAGGAGAAAATCGCCCGCTTTGTGACGCTCGAGCTGGAGCACGAGGGCTACCAGGTGGAACACGCCGCCGATGGCCGCACCGCCGTGGACCTGGCGCTGGAGCGCAACTACGATCTTATTCTGCTCGATGTGCTGTTGCCGCAGCTCAACGGCATGGAGGTCCTGCGGCGCGTCCGCAAGCACAAGGATGTGCCGGTGATAATGGTCACCGCGCGCGATGCCGTGATGGACAAGGTGGCCGGGCTCGATGCCGGCGCCGACGATTACCTGACCAAGCCGTTTGCGATTGAGGAGCTGTTCGCACGGATCCGCGTGGCGTTGAAGCGCTCGGAGGCCGTGCGGGCGGCTTCGGGCGTTGGCGGCGTTGGGGCCGGGGAGGGCGCTACGGGTGCCGCTGCGATACCCCCGGCTGGAGACTCGGCCAAGACCTCAGCCGCGCCCTCCCCCGCCGCGCTCACCGTGGGTTCGGTCGCGCTCGATCCCGACCGCCGCGAAGTCACGGTCGGCGGCTCGCCCATCGTGCTGACCGCCCGCGAGTTCGACGTCCTCGCCCTGCTTATGGCACATGCCGGCACCGTGCTCACGCGCGAGCGCATTGCGCACGAGGCGCTGGGCTACGAATACGTGGGCGACACCAACAACGTCGACGTGCACATCGCGCACCTGCGCGCCAAGATCGAGGACGCCGGCGGTGCCCGCATCATCCAGACCGTGCGCGGGGTGGGCTATGTCTGCCGCACGTAACGCCGAGGCCAAGCGCGTCACCTCCATCGCCCGCGCCATCAACTGGAGCTATATGTGGCGCCGCCTGATGAGCTACGTCTGGCTCGATCTGTTGCTGGTGGTGATTGCGGCGGCGATCCTCGTCTATGGATACAACCAAACGCTACCTGACGGCGCGCTTACCGCAGGATGGATCCCCGGCGCCGCCGTTCACGGCATGTCGCTGGCGCCTGCGCGCGGCTGGGACCTGACAACGCTCACCTATACCGTCGAGCTTGCGCGTACCACCAAGACCTTCCCCCTCGCGCAGGACCTCGTCGCGCTATGGCCTCTCTACCTTGTCGTTGTGGGTTGGCAGGTCATCAGCGTGCTCGACATGCTCGGCGGCGCCCGCCGCGTGCGCCGCACCATGGCGCCGCTCAACGATCTGGCCCTGCGCGTGGACGAACTCGGTCGCATGCAGCTCTCCGGCGGCAAAATGGAAACACTGGAGCAGGCCATCGCGCGCGCAAGCGTCGACTCGCCGAGCGTCACCACCGGCGACGCCGACCTGGCGAGCATCGAGGTCGCACTCAACCGCCTGCTGCGCCAGATGCAAGAGGCCAAGCTGCAGCAGATGCGCTTTGTCAACGACGCGAGCCACGAGCTGCGCACGCCCATCGCGGTGATTCAGGGCTACGTGAACATGCTCGACCGCTGGGGCAAGGACGACCCGGACGTGCTGGCGGAGTCTATCGCGTCCCTCAAGGCCGAAAGCGAGCACATGCAGGAGCTCGTGGAGCAGCTGCTGTTTTTGGCGCGCGGCGATGCCGGCCGCACGGTCCTGCGGCGTGCGAATACCAACCTGGCCGCACTGGTCGACGAGGTATGCGAAGAATCGCAGATGATCGATACCGAGCACACGTATCGGCTGGCTTTTGACGCTGCGCTTGTCAGCGACCCGCGCTGCGATGCGCCCGTTGACGTGGCGCTCGTGAAGCAGGCTCTGCGCGTGATCGTGCAAAACGCCGCCAAGTACTCGGATGCGGGAACGACCGTCACATTTGGCATAACGCCCAATGCGGGCATGGGCACGATCGACATAAGTGTTGAGGACGAAGGCATCGGCATGAACCAGGAATCCGCAGCTCACGCGTTCGAGCGGTTCTACCGTGCCGACAACGCGCGCGATGCCGGCGCGCAGGGTTCGGGCCTGGGGCTTGCCATTGCCAAGTGGATCGTCGATAGCCATGGCGGTGTCATTGGCGTGACCTCAGTCGAGGGCGTCGGCAGCCGCTTTACGATTCGCCTGCCGCGCTAGGAAGCCCCTCGGCATAAAATCAGAACCACCCTTAAAAAGGGTGGTTTGCTCTTAGGGTATAACCCACGGGCC
>USPH01000083.1 GCA_900556515.1 uncultured Collinsella sp. | reverse complement strand
CTTCGTCGGCAGCGTCAGATGTGTATAAGAGACAGTCGAGACCCCGCTCATCGCTACATCCGAGCTCAAGATCTCGGGCCATCACAATGTTATCAATGCCCTGTGCGCTGCCACGGCTGCCCTGGCAGTCGGTGCCGATGTCGATGGTGTCTGCCGCGGTCTGGCCTCGTTCCAGCCGCTGGAGCACCGCGTTGAGCCCTGTGGCGAGATTGACGGCGTGCGCTACGTCAACGATTCCAAGGCGACCAACACCGATGCGGTCGAGAAGGCACTGACGGCATTTCCCGATGACGACGTGATCTTGCTGCTCGGCGGCCACGATAAGGGCACGCCGCTCACGGACTTCGCACGCGTTGTTATGGATAACGTACGCTCGGTCGTCTGCTTTGGCGATGCGCGCGAGCGCTTCACCGCCGCTATGGACGAGGCCGATGTCGATGGCGATGTGGATATCGCCCAGGCGGATGACCTGCGCGATGCCGTGGACGTCGCCCGTTCGCTGTCGAGCCGTGGTGACGTGATCTTACTTTCTCCTGCCTGTTCTTCGTTCGATGAGTTCTCGGGCTATGAGGAGCGCGGCCGCGTGTTTAAGGACTATGTGGCCCAGCTTGCCGCTGCGGCGAAATCGCAAATGGAATAGGGGTTGCCGGTGAGAGAGGAGAGCCCCCGACAAGGTATGAGGAGGCCCGACTCGGACCGTGCTTCCTCGCGGCGCAGCACACCGCGTTCCGGTCGCGGCGGGCAGACGTTTAGCGAACGCTATATTGCCGGCGTTCCCGCCCGTATCATGCGCCCCCGTTTGATATTCATGGCCTGCCTGTTTACCTTGGTGTGCTTTGGCCTGCTGATGGTGTACTCGGCGTCTTCGGTCGAGGCGCTGCACGAGAATGGCTCGGCGACGTTTTTTCTGTTTCGACAAGCCGCGTTTGCCGTGGTTGGTGTTCTGGCGCTGATTGCCATCGTGCGCGTTTTGCCGGACAGCTGGTTTGGGGAGGATGTGCTTAGGATCTTCCTTATCGGCATGATAGGGCTACTGTTTCTGGTGTTCTTGGTGGGCAGCGGCAGCCGTGGCGCCACGCGCTGGCTCAACATCGCCGGTATTCAGTTCCAGCCTTCCGAGTTTTTAAAGCCATTTGCCATTGCGTATTCGGCCATCATGCTTGATCGCTTCTTTTCGCCCGGTGGCAACATCAACGAATTCCTTCGCAAGATGGGCATCTACCTGGGTATTTCGCTCTTTCTGATCTTTATCCAGCCCGATTTCGGTACTGTCCTGATCATCCTGTTGACCCTCATGTGCATGGCGTTGTTTGCGGGTCTCGACCCCAGATTTATCATCGGCGTGCTAATCTTCGGCATTCTCGTGATCGTGATTGCACTTGTCGCAGAGCCGTACCGTATGGTGCGTATTCAGGTTGCCTTGAACCCTTGGGCTGACGAGTATGGTGACGGCTATCAGGCCACGCTTGCCATCATGGCCTTTGCCTCGGGCGGTCTGTTCGGCCGTGGCATCGGCAACTCAACCATGAAGTACTCGTATCTGCCCGAGGCGCACAATGACTACATCCTGGCCATCATTGGCGAGGAAGTCGGCTTTGTCGGAACCGTGCTGTTCTTCTTGGTGTTTGCGATGCTGATCTACTCGGCGTTTCGCATTGCCGAGCAGGCGACCGATCGTCGGGGCGCGCTTATGGCGTCTGGCTCCGCGGTCATTCTCGCGGTGCAGTTCTTGATTAACGCGCTGGGCATCCTCAACGTGTTTCCCATGACGGGTAAACCGTTGCCGTTTATTAGCTACGGCGGTTCGTCGATTATTGTGTCGCTCATGCTTGCCGGGTTGATCCTGCGCGTTTCGTACGAGAGCGCCCGCCGCGATGAGTATGACCGCCGCCGTGAGAGCTTTGCCGTTATGGACGAGAGCACCGCCGGCGTAGCCCATGTGCGCGGTGAACGACCTTCGCGTAGCGGCTTTACCGTTCTGGATGGTTCTGCATCCGAGCCGGCAGCTCGTCCACGTCCGCGGACGGCTCCGCAAGGTCGTCCTCAGCGCCCCAGCCCTCGCAACGCGGGCGGCGGATATAATCGAATCGATTTGAACTCGGACCCGTCGGCGCGTCTGCGCACCGACGACCAGGGACCGCGTGTACGAAGGGACTACCATGACCGATAAAATGACCGTTGCTATTGCAGCCGGCGGCACGGCAGGACACATTAACCCCGCGCTCGCCCTGGCCGAAGAGCTGCGTGACCGTGGCCACCACGTTGTGTTCGTGGGCCAGTCGCGCAAGCTCGAGGGTCGTTTGGTCCCCGAGGCTGGGTTTGATTTTGTGCCCATTACGGTCACGGGCTTCGACCGCTCCCGTCCTTGGACGGCGCTGACCTCGCTGTGGCGTGTCAATAAGGCCAAGCGTGCGCTCGCCAATCATTTCTCAAAGGTCGGCAAGCCCGATGCCGCCATCGGTTTTGGTGCCTATGTCGAGGTTCCGCTGTTGGGGTGGTGCAAGGGCGCAGGCGTTCCGTATCTGCTGCATGAGCAGAACTCTGTTCCGGGCCTGGCCAACAAGATGATGAACTCCCACGCCGCCCGCGTGTGCATCTCGGTGCCGGCAGCGCGTTCGGTCTTTGAGCGCGAAGGTGACCCTGACCACGTGCTCATGACCGGCAACCCCGTACGTCGCTCGGTGATCGAGGGCGATCGCGCTCGCGGCCGCAAGGCACTTGGCGTTCCCGAGGACGCTACGCTGCTGCTCGTCTTTGGCGGTTCACTTGGCGCCCAGCACCTCAACGAGCGTGTGGCTTCGCTCAAAAACGAGCTGCTTTCGCGCAAGAACCTCTATGTGTTGCATTCGACGGGTGCCGACGGCTTTGAGGAGACCGAGCGCGCTTTGGCGCTGACGCCCGAGGAGGCGAAGCGTTACCGCGTCCAGCCTTACATCGACAACATGGGCGATATGCTGGCTGCTGCCGATTTGGTGCTCTCGCGTTCGGGCGCATCGAGCGTGGCCGAGATCGCTGCACTCGCCGTGCCTTCGGTGCTCGTGCCGTACCCGCATGCGACGGCCGACCACCAAACCACCAATGCCCGTTATCTGGTCGACGCTGGGGCCGGCGTGCTCTGCGCCGATGCCGATATCGACGGTTCTGCCTTTGCCGATGAACTGCTGCACCTGGTCGATGACGCGGCGGCGCGCGACGCCATGCGTCAGGCGGCGCGTGGTCTGGCTCAGGATAGGGGCGCCGCTCTTCTGGCGGATGCGGTAGAGGGTTTGCGTTAGTTAGACGGGATATCGTCGGTCGCCCTCGCGCTGATGCGGTAGGTGCGGTACAGTTAACGGGTTACAGGCAGTGTTTACGCAAGGAGTACACGAGCACATGGCTGATTCCCAGACTGCAACCTCCGCGCCCGAGTTTAAGAGCGCCCACTTTATCGGTATCGGCGGCGCCGGCATGAGCGGCATCGCCCTCGTTCTTCACGAGCGCGGTTATGCCGTTACCGGCTCCGACCTTAAGACGTCACGTTATATCCGCCAGCTTACCCGCGCTGGTGTGAAGGTGCATGTGGGCCATGAGGCCGCCACGATCGACGAGGTCAAGCCCGACGTGGTTGTTGTCTCCACCGCTATTCCGGAGTCCAACCCTGAACTCGTGCGCGCTCGCGAGCTTGGTATTCCCGTGTGGCCCCGTGCCAAGATGCTCTCTGCTTTGGGCCACGGCTACACCACCGTCGCTGTTGCCGGCACGCATGGCAAGACCACCACGTCTTCGATGTGCGCCACCATGCTCGACCGCATGGGTCTGGATCCGAGCTTCTTGATCGGTGGCATCGTCGAGGGCTATGACACGAACGGCAAGAACGGCTCGGGCGACTACTTTGTCGCTGAGGCCGACGAGTCCGACAGCTCCTTCCTGTTCCTGAACCCCAACGTGGTCATCGTGACCAACGTCGAGGCCGACCACCTCGATCACTACTCGGGTATCGAGGAGATCGAGGCAACTTTCGCCAAATTCATGAGCCTGGTGGGCGAGGACGGCACCGTCATCGTCTGCGGTGAGGACCCGCATCTGGTCGAGCTCGCCAAGTCGACGGGTCGTCACGTGCTTTCCTACGGCTTTGCCGAGAGCAACGACATCGTCTGCATGCACCCGGATGTCAAGGGCATCCAGAGCGATTTTATCGTTCGCTTTGAGGACGGCACTGAGCACGCTGTGGAGATCAAGAGCAATCCCGGTCGCCACAACATGCTCAACGCCACGGCGGTGCTCACCGTCGCCCATGTCCTGGGCCTTGACATCGACGCCGCCGCCAAGGCGCTCTCGAGCTTTGAGGGCGTCCGCCGTCGCTTTACCCACGTGGGCGATATCGATGGCATCACTGTGGTCGATGATTACGGCCATCACCCCACCGAGATCAAGGCGACGCTTGCTGCTGCTTCGTCGCTGGGCTACAAGCACGTCGACGTCGTGTTCCAGCCGCACCGCTATTCGCGCCTGCAGGCCCTGTGCGACGACTTTGCCGATGCATTTGCCAATGCCGATAAACTGCTGCTGATTGATGTGTTCTCGGCTGGCGAGATGCCCATTCCGGGTGTCACCTCTAAGATGCTCGCCGATACCGTGCGCGCCAAGCATCCTGGCAAGGAGGTCGTGTACTGCTCCAGCCGTCTTGAGCTCAATCAGGAGCTCGAGCAGATGGTGGGCGAGGGCGACCTGCTGCTCACTATGGGTGCCGGTGACGTTACGACCGTCGGTCCCGAGTTCATTGAGTATCTGACTGCCAAGAAAGACGCTTAAGTCTAATGGGTCTGTTTAACGCCGTCATGGCGCTCTCGGGCATGATCGACACGGATGTGATCGAGGACGAGCGCCTTGCGCGTCATACGAGCTATCGTATCGGCGGCAAGGCCGACCTCTTTGTGACGTGCCATAGCTATCATGCCCTCCGCCGCGCCGTGGCGGTGCTCGATCGCGAGCAGGTGCCGTGGGTCATCATCGGCAAGGGCTCCAATCTGCTGGTTGCCGATGGCGGTTATCGCGGCGCCGTCATTTCGCTCGGACGTGAGTTTCAGCGCACGGTTGTTGCCGATGACGGTTGTACGCTGACGGTCGGTGCGGGCGTGATGTTTGCGCGCCTGGTCAACGATGCCCTGTCGCGTAGCCTCTCGGGCCTTGAGTTTGCCGTTGGCATCCCTGGTTCGGTTGGCGGTGCGATATCTATGAATGCCGGCACACGGACCGAGTGGATTGGCTCGCTGGTTGAGGATGTCGTAACGTTTGACCCGGCATCCGGTATCAAACATTATGCGGGGTCCGAGATCACTTGGGGCTACCGCGAATGTAGCCTTCCCCGCAATGAGATCATCCTCGAGTGCGTGCTCAAGCTTAAACCGGCGCCCAAGGCCGACATTCGCGAGCGCATGGAGCGGTACCTGACGAGGCGCAAGCGTACACAGCCCATGGGTCGCGCATCCTGCGGGTCGGTCTTTCGCAACCCGCCCGATGCGAGCGTGGGCAAGCTTATCGAGGATTGTGGATTAAAGGGTTTTTCGATTGGCGGCGCGGAAGTTTCGCCCGTTCACGCTAATTTTATCGTTAATAACGGAACTGCCTCGGCCGATGACGTTGCCGCGGTTATCAGACATGTGCACGGAAAGGTGAGGGAGGCGTATGGCATCGAGCTCAGACCGGAAGTTAAATTCCTCGGCTTCTAGAGCATCGAAACCCACCTTCCGCCGCGCCGGAGGGCGTTCCGGCGCGCCTGCCAAACCTCAACGCAATATCGTCGCGCACTCTAAGCCTGTCGGGCATGCTCGACAGACCAGTCGTCCGGTTGTCGGCTCGCAGCTCGGTAATCGTCCGGCCGCAAAAAAGTCCTCGCGTCCCTCGGTGACGTCAAAGCCTGTTATGGGCGCCAAGCCTGCCCGTCCTATGGCAACTCCTAAGCCCTCGACAGGAACTAAGGCGGCGCGTCCGAGTCGCACGCTGGGCGCATCGAAACCGCGCTCGCTGACATCGGTGCCGGCTACCGCCAAGAAGCCTTCGGGTAAAAAAGGCGTCAACCCGTTGTCTTTACTTAGGGCGATGGCAAATAAAACATCAGACGCCGCTTCTGTCGTTACAGGCAAAGGCAAAATCGTGGGCGGCGTTTTGGCCGTCTTGGCCGTGCTCGTCGTCGTTGCTATCGTGGTGATTAACTCTGGATTGTTTACCGCCACTGATATTCAGATTCAAGGCAGCGAGCATGTGACGAAGCACGATGCTATCCAGCTGATCGATTTGCCCGAGGGAACGTCGCTTTTTAACGTCGATCCCGACCAGATTACCGAGGACCTCAAGCAGAACCCGTGGGTCTCGGGCGTGGATGTCCAGCGTCAGTTCCCACATACGCTCATCATTACGCCGATGGAGCGCAAGGTCATTGCAATTGCCTATATCAGCTCCGATGACCTTGCCTGGGCCATCGGGGATGATGACA
>USPH01000082.1 GCA_900556515.1 uncultured Collinsella sp. | reverse complement strand
CTGCGCAAGACGAAGGCCACATTAAGTGGCCTTCTTTGCGTGCGGAACTCGCGATGACCTTAATATATTTCTCCGGCCCTCCGCCGTGCTCGGGAGACGACACGTTGATGTCTGCTTAACTCTGCTCGCTCAGGCTAATGGCTTTGTTGAGGGTCCACTATTTGCTGAAGGGTGAACTTGCATTGCATTGGCTCGCCTTCTGCCTGTGGCTTTGCCTCATCGAAATCGAAGATCATGATGGCGCAATTGGGGAGTTTTGCTGGGAGTTCGAAGCCCTCTGGGGCTGCGGCCTTGATGAATTGGCAGCTGGCGCTGCCGTGGCTTACTGCTAGGAGGGTTTCGATGCCCTCGGAGCCCATGATATTGGTGAGAGTGTCTACCATGCGTTCTTGTAACGCTTTGCTTCCCTCTCCTCCGAAGGGGACCAGATCCTCGCCCGGATCCCAGACGTCGGTGGGCAGGGCGTCATGGGGGCCTTCTTCGAAGGTGCCGTAGCCGCGCTCGATAATGCCTTCGCAGGGCCCGACAGCGGCGTCCGGACCGAAGAGTTCACATGCGACGAGACTTGCCGTGCCCATGGCTCGGCCTAAGGGTGATGAGACCACTTTGTCGGGGACGACGCCGTTGGCTTTGAGCCACGCGGCTGCCATTCCCGCTTGTTTGCGGCCCAGGTCGGTCAACGGTGAATCGCAGCGGCCCTGGACCAGCTTTTTGACGTTGAACTCCGTCTGGCCGTGGCGGAGTAGATACAGCTTCTTCATGCTCTCCCCTTCTGCATAACCTGCTTTGCCGGCACAGCCTTACTCGTGGGTATGCCCTACGTAGTCTTCGTCGATCGTAATCTTGGCAATCGACTTGGGATATTCCGATTCGACCCGTTGTGCCAGCGCATGCTTTAAGTCTTCGGCACTCATCTGCAGATCCGAGGGACGCACGCAGTCAAAGATCACGTTGGTGTGCGTAGGACCCGGCACACAGCGTAGGTCATGAATCGAGAGGCGGCTATCGATCTCCTGGGCCATGGCGTGAATGCGCAAGCGCATGCTCGCCAGCTTGGGGTCATCGGTCACGATGGGATCGTAGTGAAGCGTAACGATCATGCCGTCTTCGTCCCTAAACGACTGCTCGATGTTATCGAGCGTGTCGTGACTTTCCAACGGGCTGTCCTCGGCCGCCATCTCGGCATGCGCACTTGCAAACTTCCTGCCCGGGCCGTAGTCGTGAACCATCAAATCGTGAACGCCCAAAACGCCGGGATAGCTCATGATCTTGTCTCGAATGTGCTTGACCAGCTTAGGATCGGGCGACTGGCCCAAAAGCGGGCTCACCGTATCCTGGATGAGCTCAAAACCGCTCCAGCCAATATAGGCGCCAACGGCAAGGCCGACCCATGCGTCAAGATTGATGTGCGTCACCTGCGAAACAATTGCGCACGCCAACACGGCGCCTGTGGCAAGGACATCGTTCTTGGAATCCTGCGCGGTCGCATGCAGCGTCTCGGACTCAATGCGATCGCCGAGCTTTTGGTTGAGGGCCGCCATCCACAGCTTTACGACCATCGAAAGCGCCAGGACTGCCACCAGGGCAAGCGAGAACTCGACAGGTTCGGGGTGGATGATGCGCTCAAACGAGGACTTCACCAGCTCAACGCCGATCAGCAGCACGAGCGCCGCCACGACCAGACCCGAGAGATACTCGTAGCGGCCATGTCCGTAAGGATGCTCGGGGTCCGCCGGCTTGCTCGCCAGCTTAAAGCCCAGCACGCTCACGATATTCGAGCTGGCATCGGACAGGTTGTTCATGGCATCCGCCACAATCGAAACCGATCCCGACAGCACACCAATTGCGCCCTTCGCAGCACAAAGCGCAACATTAGCGAGAATACACACCATGCCCGTCAACGTGCCCACGCGCGCACGGTCGCCCTGCGCACGACGAACGATCCACTCGACCATCTTCATCAGCCCCCACGGTACTGCCTATATATATCTATTGCTCAAACGGATTGTAGTGTAGCCACTTTGTCCCCCAGATACAAAAAAGGCCGCGACCCACACGGGCCACGGCCTTGGAGCATGGCAAAGGAATCGTCCTTGTGTCGCACAGGTTTACGCGCTTACTTCGGCCACGCTCTTCGAGGTTTCGGGTGAATCGGCTCCGTCCCCCATCGTCTGTCCCTTCGCCGGCACCACGCCAAAGCAGTAGCTCAGCGCCGCAGACACCGCAAATGCCACACCGCCGGCAGCGCAGCACCACAGCAGGTTCGAGATGCCGCCCGTGGCAAAGCCAATGACCATGAGGACATTCGTCATGCCGATGGTATAGGCCGTAACGTGGCCCACGGCTGCAACAAGGCCTCCGACGGCGCCGCCAATGGCCATGCACGTCAGGCACCTGCCATATTTAAAGCCGCAACCGTACAGCGCCGGCTCGCTTACGCCGCCAAGAACACCCGAGATTGAGTAGCCCAGCATGAGCGCCTTCTCGTCCTTATCCGCAACGCGGAGCGACGCGCCAAAAGGCATGCCCCAAACGGCGAACGTCGCCATCGTCGCGGCAATCAGGATGCACGAATCCGTTCCCACACTCATAAACTGCGCGTACGCAAGCGATAGAACGACGTTGCTGACGCCCGCTATCTTTAGGAACTCCCAGCCCGCGGCAAGCCCCATGAGCGTGAGCAGCGACACGATGCCACCGGAATTGCCAAGCATAAACATAAGCTGGCCCAACAGCATGCCCAGATAGCTGCCCGCCGGTGCCGTAATACACAGCGAAACCGGAACCATGACAAGCATGGTCGCAAACGGAACAAACGAAAACGCCACGGCCTGAGGGATAACGCGCTGAAAGAAACACTCCACTCGCCATAGCACAGGCACCGAAAGGAGAACTGGAATAACAGTAGTCGTGTAATCGTTGACAGGCGCGGGAAGCAGACAATACACGGAAGTCATCGATGCCCCCGTCGTCGATGCGGCATCGACGAGCTTGAGCAGATCGGGCGCAATCAATACGCCGCCCAGCATCATACCCAGCTGCTCCGAGCAACCGAGCTGGCGGGCGGCCGCCCAACCAAGATAGATGGGCAAAAAGTAGTAGCCGGCGTTATAGAGCCAACTGTAGAACAGGCGATAGATTTCGGAATCGGCAGACCACAGGCCCAGCATGCCTTCGCCCATAATGACGGCGACGGTGCGGAACAACGCCGCGCAGACAATAAACGGCAGCGCCGACATCATGCTTTTGGACAGATAATCGACCACGGCCATGGCGTTTGATGAAACCGACGTTGTAAACGAGGTGTTAGAAACTTGTAGCATGGAACGCCTTTCCCAATATGACATGCGGGCTGTCCCTTTGTCACATCGTGCGGTACTGACCGATTGCGCGGTACTTTTCGTAGCGGAGGTTTGTGAGGGTCGCCTCGTCGAGCTGCCCAAGCGTATCGAAGGCATCAAATGCCGAGGACATGACGGCACCGGCGATCTCCTCATGCGACAGGCCCCTATCGTCAACGATGCCGTCGATAATGCCGAGCGCCAGCAGATCGGGGGCCGTAAGCTTAAGCGCCTCGGCGGCCTCATCCGCACGCTCCGTATCCTTCCATAGGATCGATGCGCAGGCCTCGGGACTCACGACCGAATAGGCCGAGCTCGAGAGCATCAGGATGCGGTCGGCCACGGATAGCGCCAGCGCGCCACCAGAGCCGCCCTCGCCTGTCACCACCGAGACAATCGGCGTCTTAAGGCCGCTCATCTCCATGAGATTCTGGGCAATCGCCTCGCCCTGGCCGCGCTCCTCGGCACCGATGCCGCAAAACGCGCCCGAAGTATCGACCAGGCACAGAACCGGTCGACCGAACTTTTCGGCCTGGCGCATCAGGCGACGCGCTTTGCGGTAGCCCTCGGGATGCGCCATGCCAAAGTTGCGACGCATGCGCTCTTTGGTCGTGGTACCGCGCTCGACGGCGATAACCGTCACGGGTCGCCCGTCTTTCCAGCCAATGCCAGCCACCACGGCGGCGTCGTCGCCAAAGTAACGGTCGCCATGCAGCTCCACAAATCCATCCAGGCCCAGCGAGATCATCTCGCCCGCCGTGGCGCGATCTGCCGAGCGGGTCTGCTTGACAATCTCGAGCGCGGTTTTTGGTGCGGTCGAGCGCTTGAACAAGTGCCCCAGCTTTTTGCCGCGACGACCCGTATGCACGATCTCATGCGGTGCCCCCAGGCCGGGCGCGTGCCCTTCGTGCAGCGCCAACAGCTCGCCTACCGTGAGCGCAATCTCGCCACGCGGAACAGCGGCATCGCAAAAGCCGTGCTCCAGCAAAAACTCGGAGCGCTGGAATCCCTTGGGCAGGCGCTTGTGCATGTTCTGCTCGATCACGCGCGGGCCGGCAAATGCCGTCAGGGCATCGGGCTCGGCCAGGATAATGTCGCCCTCCATGGCAAAGCTGGCCGTTACCCCGCCGGTGGTGGGGTCGGTGAGCACCGTGATATACAGGCCGCCCGCCTCGCTATGACGCCTAACCGACGCAGAGATTTTGGCCATCTGCATGAGCGATGTCACGCCCTCTTGCATGCGCGCACCGCCCGAAACGGTAAAGCCGACAACTGGCAATCCCAGCTCGGTCGCATGCTCAAATGTGCGACAGATCTTCTCGCCCACCACGGAACCCATCGAGCCCATCATAAAGTTGGCGTCCATAAAGAAGAGCGCCGTATCGCAACCGCAGATTTTGCCCCTGCCGCACACAACGGCATCGCGCTCGCCCGAACGCTCGCTCACGCTCTTAAGCTTGTCGGCATAGCTGGGAAACGAGAGGAAATCCTCCGACGCCAGATTGGCATCCCATTCCTCAAACGTGCCCTCGTCGACCGTCATGCGCATGCGCGCGCGACCGCTCACGCGAAAGTGTTTGCCGCAACGAGGGCAGACCTCGAGGTTGTCGTGCAGGCGTGCCTCATCGATCACGCGGCGGCACTCCGGACACTTGATAAACACGTGGCGCGCGGGAAACTCGGCGCACGACTCGGTCATCGGCCCCTCGAGGACGTTGACCGTCTTCGCTTTTCTATTCATCAGCATAGAGATGCCCCATCAGATCGGTGTGGTACATGCCCGACAAGAACTCATCGTTTGCCAGCACATCGAGCTGCAGTTCGCTGTTTTCGCTCACGCCCTCAATCACGAGCTCGCCCAGGGCCGAGCGCATCTTGCGAATGGCGCCGTCACGCGTGGGCGCACACACGATGAGCTTGCCAAGCATGGAGTCGTAGTACGGCGGAACTTTAGCACCGGTAAACATGGCGGAATCCCAGCGCACGCGCGGACCACCCGGCACACGCAACGCGGTGACCGTTCCGCATGACGGCAGAAAGTCCGGCGTCTCGGCATTGATGCGGCACTCCATGGCGTGGTTGCGGACCGGCATGTCCTCCTGCTCAAAGGGCAGAGGCTGGCCGGCTGCCACGCGCAGCTGCCACTTGACCAAGTCGGTATCGGTCACAAACTCCGTAACCGGATGCTCCACCTGCAAGCGCGTGTTCATTTCCATAAAGTAGAAATTGCCGTCGTCCGAATACAGGAACTCGATGGTACCGGCTCCTTCGTAGCCGACGGCACGAGCCAGGTCGCGTGCCGCCTTGTGCATGCGAGCACGAATGTCGTCGTGTCCGTCGAGGCACGGCGCGGGGCTCTCCTCGATTAGCTTTTGGTTGCGCCGCTGCACCGAGCACTCGCGCTCGCCGAGCGAAAACACATGGCCCTGCTTATCGGCCATAATCTGTACCTCAACGTGATGCGCCGGCGCGACGAACTTCTCCATGTAGCACTCGCCGTCGCCAAAAACGGCCTCGCCCTCGGCGCGTGCTTCAATAAAGGCCTTTGCCGCATCTTCCGCGCGCTCGACCTTACGAATACCGCGACCGCCGCCGCCCGCACGCGCCTTAATAAGCACGGGGCAGCCAATGCGCTCAGCCTCGGCCGTTGCCTCCTCGGGACTTTTGAGCAAATCGCAGCCCGGCACGATGGGCACGCCCGCCGCGGCAGCCGTTCGACGTGCGGCGTCCTTGTCGCCCATGCTGTCGATCACCTTGGCCGAAGGACCAACAAACGCCAGGCCATACTTGTCGCAGTCGCGCACGAAGCTCGCCTTCTCGGAGAAAAAGCCATAGCCGGGATGAATTGCCTTAGCTCCCGACTTTACGGCACAGGTGAGCACAGCATCGTCGTTGAGGTAGCTCTCGGCAAGACGCGGACCGCCGATGCAATACGCCTCGTCGGCAAGCTGCACGTGCAGCGCGTCCGCATCGGCCGTGGAATAAACGGCGACGGTCTTGATGCCCATATCGCGGCACGCGCGGATAACACGGACCGCGACTTCGCCGCGGTTGGCGATGAGCACTTTGTCGAACATGAAGCCTTCCTTAACTTTCGTGCATGAGTGCAAAAGACATATCGGCGCGGCAGCAAACCTCACCGTTGACGCTCGCAGTACCCGTCGCAAAGCGGAACGGCCCGCGCGCACGCGTGATGGTGCACACCAGATC
>USPH01000081.1 GCA_900556515.1 uncultured Collinsella sp. | reverse complement strand
GTCGCCGCTTAAGCAAAAGGGGCCCGACCATTGCCGGACCCCTTTTGCTTAAGCGCAAACGTGAGCAATCGCTCGTTTCAACGCCGCAATTTTCTAGCGCACAGTCTTGATTGCCGCCGCCAGGTCGAACAACGTATCGAGCACGGCCTCGCAGCCATCCACCACGTCCTGCGGCAGCGGCACGATATCGGGGACGGCAAAGACGTGGCAGCCGGCCGTGATGCCCGAGACGCAACCATTGCGCGAATCCTCGACCACGGCGCACTCCTCGGGGGCAAAGCCCGCACGCTCGCAGGCGAGCAGATACATCTCGGGATCGGGCTTGCCGTGCACGACGTCCTCGCCACACGTTACCGTTTCAAACCTGTCAAAAAGACCGACCATCTTAAGGTTGCGCTCGGCCGTAACGAGGCGCGACGACGTCGCCAGGCCCACGTGATAGCCCGCAGCTAGCAGCTCGTCTAGGCACTCGGCGGCACCGGCCTTAAGTTCCAGTTCGGTCTTGACCATCTCGTCGCGAATCTCCTTGTGGCGACGATAGATCGCCTCGGTGGTCTCGTGGCTGCCATAATGCTTATCGAGGATGTCCATAACATCGGGCAGCGTGCGGCCGATAAACTGATGGATCAGCGCTTCATCAATCGCGAGCCCCAGCTCAGCGGCGCCTGCCTTCCAGGCCTTAATCCCCAAACGCTCGGTATCGACCAGCGTTCCATCCATGTCAAAAATAACAGCCTTGATCATATCGGTCCCCCATCGACTCTCGCTGTCGCGTTGCTGCAACTCTACCGCATTTGGCAACTTGTATATAACGTATATGCCATATTGCACTTTCGTTACACAGATAGAAGTCTTATGGCAAGTAACGCATTAGGATTATAGTTTTCAATCGAGTACTCAACGATAAGGATCGTTTCATGATTTTAGACACCACGGCACCCGCGGAGGAGCTTCAAGACAAGCTATCGGCGCTCGAACAGCTGCTTTTGGCATACGGGCGCGTGGCTATCGGGTTTTCCGGCGGCGTTGACAGCAGCTTTTTGGCCGCCGTATGCGCCCGCATCATGCCTACCAATACCCTCCTCGTCCATCTCACCACGCCGCTCATCGGCACACCCGAACAGGCTTCGTTTGAGCGGTCCGTTGATGGACAAGCCAATGAAGGGGCGCATTTTAAGCTCCCCGTGCTCAATCTTTCGGTCGATCAGCTGCAGCTCCCCCAGGTAGCCTGTAACGATGCCAATCGCTGCTACCACTGCAAGCACGCTGGCTTTACCGCCATCGTCAACCACGCCAAGTCGCTCGGCTTTCCCACCGTCATCGATGGCAGCAATGCAAGCGATCGCGGTGACTACCGCCCCGGCATGCGTGCGGCAGAAGAGCTCGGCGTACGCTCACCCCTTATGGAGGTCGGCTTTACCAAGGACGAAGAGCGCGAGCTGCTGCGCGCATGGGGCTATCCCGTTTGGAACCTGCCGGCGGGAGCATGTCTTGCCACGCGCGTTCCCACGGGCGAGGAGCTTACGCGCGAGAAGGTCGATTTAATCCGCGCCTGCGAGGATTACCTGCACGATCTTGATCTGGCACAGGTACGCGCGCGCTTGATCGGCGGCTGCATGCATATCGAGGCCGCACCCGCAGATGTCGCCAAGATTGCTGCCCTCGGTGGCAACGCCGTCGATGCCGAGGGCAAAACCCCGCTGCCCGCCGTTATCGAGTCCGCGCTGCGCGAACTGGGCTGCGACCATATCTCCCCTGAGGTCACCCCCTACATCCACGGCAACATGAACCTTTAGGTTACGCCGTTTTACAAACGGCGTAACTGCTCGGCGCTGCGCAGGCCCCGGGCGCGGCAATCTGACGTTCAACTTCACGGGCGCGACCAAAAGGTCAGCGCCCGCTTGTTTCACGTCACCTTACCGCACCCGGAGCCTGCTCGCTCGCATATGCTCAACCTGGACTGCGTTAACTGACCTACCAAAAGGGACAGGTTTATTTTGGCAGGTTTTATCTGGGGAAATTATCGCGAGGCAGTCGCCCCTCTAGCGCCCATCAAACTTCGAGAGACGATAGAGGGGCAATTCGGCTGCATCTACTTCTTCCGATAGCGGCGGTTGCGGCTCGTCGATGAACCCATTACTTCGATGAGCCCTTTATCCGCCATTTTTGGCAGATGGTAGCGGACGGACGAAATTTTGACCCCCGATGCAACCGCTATTTCTCGCGCCGTCATATCTACTTCGGCGCTAAGAGCCTCCAGGATCCTATCCGCTGTCGAAGCTGACGATTCTCTGCTCATATCGATAATCTCAAACGTGTCTTTGCCACATTTTGACAGGACATGTTTATCGACAAGATCCCCGCAGATCAGGCGAATGTCATCCGAATCCCACTTCAGGGCCTCTCGTATTTTTTGAACATCGCATACGCACCCATGCTCCCGCATAAACATGAGCAATGTTTCCTCGCGATCCGTCAGCTCGGTGCCCACATGGCTCTGAATCCACGTGCGGTTTTCAGCAAGCTCCGCCCCGTGCCGGGAAAGCAGCACCGTAAACGAATCGGCCTTAACGATAAATTTCGGCCTGCCAAGCGAACGAGACTCCATCTCGCGAATCATAGCCGGGATACCAGATCCCTGGCTTTCCGCAACGGCTCCCTCGGCATGCTCTAACGGCGTCGCCCCCATTAGGCTCATGAGCTTTGGGTTTCGGCAGCGCGATTCCCCGTCTGCAAGATTGTCCACCGTCTTTCCGCCCCAAAGCCCACCAGGGTTTTTGATCTCTATTCTGTCTGGATAGATATCGACACTCACGGCCTGCCCCACAAACATGGGCGAATATTCTCGATGGATGCAGGCATTTGCCAAGGCCTCGCGCAAAACCTCCTGGGGAACTTCCCAATCCTCCCTTCTGCCAGCGCCTTGCACTGTCGCCGCTTTGCGCAAGTTTCGTCCAATCGCGGCAAGGGCATCTTCGATGCAAGCCGGAATCGGGCCATCGCACAACTGGCGGTCAATAAACCGGGGTTGCCCGGGTGCAGATTTTTCCACATCGGAATGAACGGCAACATCGATCATCAGTTTTGGATAGAACTGCTGGGGGTAAATTCCCGCCGACAGAAGCCCTGCGAGCTTCACCGCACCATCCTTTGTAGTGATATTGAGTCTGACCAGCTGCTTTTCCAGCGTATCGGCCCCGCGCAAAACGCGGGGGGTCTGCAGCCGGCGATTTGCGATAATAGACCGCACGACATCTGGATCCAAATCCTCGACTGTTGCCTCCGAAACCACCGTGCCGTCTGCATCGCTCGGAAGCAACGCACTCTGCAGCTCATATAGCTCAGCGGGTGACATCTTGATATCTTTATCATCCACGCGCTTGTAGCTACCGTTCTGTACGCCGCGCGCGCCGATATAGCAAGGCTTCGCTTTAAGCTCAAGTTCAAAGATACGCACCAGAAGCACCTGGAGCCCGTCGACCTCGCCTCGATCAAGCTCGTACCGCGGCGCATGGGTCACCACTGCTGCTGAGCCTCCGTCTCCGATACCCGAAACAAACTGATCGCGCACCCTATCGATAGCAAAGTTAGCCGAAGGAACAAATCCTTCGGCTTCGTTTAGGCCCAAAATAATGAGCCCACCCGCAGTGTTCGCAAAAGCGCTCACTGTCTCCCATACGTCTGCGCTCAATTTATTCGTGCAGGCTTTAACTTCTACCGATGCGTCATCAGTCCCCCGCCTGCGAAGGCGCTCAACGATAAGGCCAAGAGGTTCATCCAGCAGCATTGGCATTCCGTCTCTCTAAAACGATAGATTTATCTCTCTAAAGTATAGTATATCTCTCTAACTTTAGAGAGATAAGCACCTTATTTTAGAGAGACATTTAGAAAGATGTATCGAATTCACTGCTAGATTGCCTAATGTTATCTCTTTAACTGGCTTTCTCTTTAGAGAGACATTTAGAGAGACGAGCGCGACCTCTCTAATCATGGGTTCCTCTCTTTAAAGTGCGCACATCCCAACCGTGCCCTAAGTTGCGGTGAAATAGTCCCCGATTAACCCGCCAATAAGGGACAGTTTTATTTTGGCAGGTTTTATCTGGGGAAACGCCAAATAGCTCCATATGCACAACCGCGCGCAGCTCCATATGAGGCAAATGAATCAGTAACGTCTATCCCAAATCTTGAGTATTTGTTCGACAGAACGGCCCCTGCCGGCTCCTGCTAGACTGGTAGATTCCCAACCGTCTAGCCAGGAGCCTCCATGTCGCGCAAGTCCTCCTACAAGCAAGTACTTTCCATCGGTACCGCCGTGGTGCTGGGGTTTGCGCTGTTCACAGGATCGCTCGACGGAGCGCCCGGGCTGTTGTCGCCGCAAAGCGATGAGCAGGCAACGGCTCTGGCCGAAAAACAAAACGAGAGTCCCAGCCACACCGACGACGAGGCAGACCTGGTTGCCCGGCTCGAATCGGGAACAGCGAGCTCCTCAGACTCTCAAAATAGCCAAGACTCTGGCGATGGCTCCGAATCCACCGCGACCAACACCGGTGACGACGCCTCCGCGGACAGTGCCACCACCCCCATCGACGAAGTGGAAAACCCCGACCTCAACCGCGCCCGCGGTGTTTATCTCAGCAGCATTCCCGACTACGCCGGCAACCCCTACGTCGCCCTTCGCGCCGACAGCACGCACCCGTTGGGCACGCCGTCGTTCACGCTCGACGAGTATGAGCGCGCCACCGAAGAGGGCTGCTTTAAGAAATTCTCCAAGCTCGATAGCTTGGGCCGCACTCGCAAAGCGCTCGCCTGCGTAGGACCCGAATCGCTCGGCCAGGGCAAGCGCGGCGATATCTCGCGTATCCACCCAGCCGGATGGCACCAGCAGCGCTACGACTTTATTCCGGGCCAGAGCCTCTACAACCGCTGCCACCTCATCGCCTGGTCGCTCTGCGACGAAAACGCCAACCGCAAAAATCTCCTCACCGGCACGCGTTATCTCAACGAGACGGGCATGCTGCCGTTTGAAGAGCAGATCCTCGACTACATCCGCAACACGGGCAACCATGTTCTCTATCGCGTCACACCCATGTACAACGAAGAGGAACTCGTCTGCCGCGGCGTGCGCCTGGAGGCACAGTCGGTCGAGGACCACGGCAAGACCCTGTGCTTCCACGTGTACTGTTACAACCTGCAGCCGCACGTGCAGATCGACTACGCCACCGGCCGCAACCAGGCATCCGGAGACTAGTGCCGACCGCGCCTCCCGTAGCCCAAAAAATGATCCGTTTTCCTCCGTCCCCAAGGGATCAAATAAGGCCGTCCCGGTTACCCAGGACGGCCTTTTCGTCAGCACCTACATTGCAGGCAAAACCACACGTTACTTGGCGCGGCCCTCTTCATAGCGCTCGACCAGCTTGGCCTGGACGTCATAAGGCACCTGCTCATAGCCTGCGGGCTTCATGGTAAAGTCACCCGTACCGCGCGTGATAGAGCGCAGGCGCGTCGAGTAATCCGTCAGCTCGGCTAGCGGCGCCTGGGCAATAACCACGGTGTCTCCGCGCTCATCGGTCTCCATGCCCGTCACGCGACCGCGCGAGGCCGAGATGTCGCCCATCACGGCGCCGGCGTAGCTCTCGGGGATAGTCACTGTGATTTCCTCGATGGGCTCCAGCACCACCGGGTCGGCATCGGCGCATGCTTTGCGCAGGCCGATGCGAGCCGCCGCGCGAAACGCCATCTCGTTGGAGTCGACGCTGTGATACGAGCCGTCATACACCGCCACGCGAATGCCCGTGAGCGGATAGCCGGCGATAATGCCGTCCTTCACGGTCTCCTGGACGCCCTTGTCCACGGCGGGAATGAGCGAGCGCGGGATGCGGCCGCCCACGACCTCGTCAACAAACTCATAGCCGTCGCTCGTGCCGTCGGGCCCAATGAGCGGCTCCACGCGCAGCCAGCAGTCGCCATACTGACCGGCACCGCCGGTCTGCTTCTTGTGGCGGCCCTGGGCACTCGCCGTGCGGCGGATGGTCTCGCGATACGGAATGCGGATCGGCACGCTTTTGGCCACGACCTTGGTACGATCCTCCAAACGGTTGAGCAGCACCGAAACCTGCGCCTCACCCACGGCGGAGATGATAGTCTGGCCGGTCTCCTCGTCACGGTCGATGCTCATGGTCGGATCGGCCTTGCACGCCTTCTCGATAAACGTGTAAAGCTTCTCTTCATCGCCGCGATTCTCGGCCTCAATGGCGATGCGGTACTGCGAGTTGGGGAACTTAAACGCCGCAGCCTCGACCTTGCCGGTAATCGAGAGCGTATCGCCCGTCTCGGCCGCCAGCTTGGGCGCCACGATGATGTCACCGGCATAAGCGTGCCCGACCTCGGTCATGTCGCGGCCGCACATCACATACAGGTGAGCCAGACGCTCACCCTTGCGCGTGCGCGCATTGATCAGCTCAAGACCCGGCTCAAGCGTGCCCGTCAGCACCTTGATAAAGCTGATGCGGCCCTGCTGCGGGTCGGCCAGCGTCTTAAACACAAATGCCACCGG
>USPH01000080.1 GCA_900556515.1 uncultured Collinsella sp. | reverse complement strand
TATAAGAGACAGTCCTTGTCCTGGGCATACCCAAAGGAGACATGATCCAAGGCGATATCCGGTCTTCCCAGCTGTGCCGGCTGTGTTCCGTGATCCTGCTCCGGCTTCAGGAGGATCTCGTCCACCGAACCTACGATGGTACCCACCTTGGCAAGATTATCCACAAAGCCCATGGCGGCAATGAGAGGTCCCACAATGCTCATGGACAGGATGATGGTGGTGAGAAATACCTCTGCGGACAAGCTGCCGTCCGTGTAGAAGATCCAGCCCACAGGCAGCACCGTAATAAGCGTGGTGGGAGCGATGGCATAGGCCAGCGCCATCGCATCGTCCACTCCCATATCCAGATCAAGGATCAGCTTCTTGATTGCCATTGTTCTACTCCGCTTCTCCGTCTTTATCGTTTAACCAAACCAATGTTCAACTTCGGCGCGCGTGGGAATCGATTGCTGAGCGCCCAGGCGCGACACCGTCACTGCCGAGGCGCGAGCACCCGCGGCCATGCACTCAAAGAGCGGCAGGCCCTCTAGGCGAGCCGCCGCCAACGCGCCGATAAACGTATCGCCGGCGGCCGTGGTATCGACTACCGTGCTCGAAAGTGCCGGCATGCGCAGCAGCTCACCGCCATCGCCGAGCGTAACTGAGCCGGCGCCGCCCAGCGTGATGACCGCGGCGCCGGCGCCCTTGGCAAGCAGGGCTTTGAGCGCGGCGACGCAGCTCTCATCGTCCTTGGGCAGGACACCCGTCAGCACCTGGCACTCGGTCTCGTTGGGGCAGACCAAGTCGACCGCAGACCAGACCTCCGCAGGTAACTCACAAGCAGGCGCTGGATTAAAGACCGTATAGAACCCCAGCTCGTGAGCGCAAACAAGCGCATCGGCCGTCGCTGCAAGGTCACATTCACCCTGGGCGATAAAGACGCTTCCGGCAGCCGGGGCAATCTCGCTGGCGTCGCCGTCGAGCTCATGGACCACCAGACGCCTCAGCGCGCAGGCAACGTCCCCGCCCGCAAGCGCATGGTTGGCACCCGGTGACAGGATAATGCGGTTGTCGCTCTCGCAGCGAATGATAGTCGCGGTACCGGTCTCCACGTCATCGCGAAGCGCCACGAACTCAACGCCCACGCCGGCATCCTGGAGCCCTGCCACAAGCGCATCGCCAAAGGTGTCGCGCCCAACAGCGCCGATTATGCACGTGCGCGCACCCATACGCGCGGCAGCTACGGCCTGATTGGCGCCCTTGCCGCCGGCGTTGGTGATAAACCCGCTGCCGCCGACGGTCTCGCCCGCACGCGGTATGCGCTCGCACGCCACCGAAAGGTCCATGTTCATGCTGCCGAACACCGCAACGATGCCGCGATCTGCCATGGAAACCTCCTCATCTGCGGGCCTTATGCCCACCGCCAGCCGTCGATCGTGCACTCTCGCACCCCCTATAACTTTAGTTCACTTTGATGTGGACGCGCGCTTGAGCTTGCGCCAGCAGCAAGCATTCACAGGAGCAGGCAGCTACAATGAAGGCGTGCTGATTATTCTCGTCATTGGATGATGTTTTATGGAACAATTCTCGCAATCGGGCTCGCGCGGTCGACGCCGCACGGGCAACGAGCCGGCGCCGCACGAACGCGTGAAGAGCGAACGCCGTGCCAACGAGCCGCGACGCACCGCGAGCCCCCATCGCACTTCTGCCAACAACGCGGGCCGCGCCAACACTCCCGCCGCGGAGCAGACGCCTGCTCGCCCCAAGTCCCGCTACATCCCTGCCCTTGACGGCCTGCGCACGCTTGCCGTCGTCGCGGTGGTGCTCTATCACCTCAACCTCACGTGGGCGCAGGGCGGTCTGCTCGGTGTCACGATTTTCTTTGTGCTTTCGGGCTATCTGATCACGCGCCTGCTGCTCAACGAAGTCGCTAAGACCGGACGCATCGACCTCAAGAGCTTCTGGATTCGCCGCATCCGTCGCCTGGTCCCCGCCGTGGTAACGGTAGTGTTTGTAACCTGCGCGCTGTGCACTATCTTTAACCACGTGATGCTCACCAAGATGCGCCCCGACATCCTGCCGTCGCTGCTGTTCTTCAACAACTGGTGGCAGATTGCCCAAAACGTCTCGTACTTCAATGCTCTGGGCGACCCCTCGCCGCTCACGCACTTTTGGTCGCTTGCCATCGAGGAACAGTTCTACCTGATTTGGCCGCCACTGCTGTTTGCCATGGTATCCATGCATGTGAGCAAGCCCAACACGCGCCGCGTGGTTCTGGGCTTGGCTGCTGTCTCCGCCATCGCCATGATGGTGCTCTATAACCCCGCCGCCGACCCCAGCCGCGTGTACTACGGCACCGACACCCGTGTGTTCTCGCTGCTGCTGGGTGCCTGGATGGCCTTTATCCCCGATCGCGACCTGGCGCCGGTGCGTCTCGCTCGTCGTTTGGGGCTCAATCGCCTAGCTGGCGCCGCCAAGCACGGCAAGAACGCCGAGGGCAAGCCTGGCGAGAAGGCCGACGAAGCAGCCGAGACCGCCCCGGCACAGCCGAGCGCCCTCGTGCGTTTTTGGTCCTCGCCCGCATCCATCGATGTGTTGGGCGTCGTGGGTCTGGTTGGCCTTGCCGCCATGGTCGCGCTCACCAACGGCTACACTGCCTTCCAGTATCGCGGAGGCACACTGCTGTGCTCGATCCTCACGCTCATGGTCATCGCGGCCTGCGTGCAGCCCCAGGGAATGGTTGCCCGCGCGCTGTCCGCCGAGCCGCTCGTGTGGGTTGGCAAGCGCTCGTACAGCATCTACCTGTGGCACTATCCCCTGCTGTTGCTCATGAACCCGGTCGCCAACATCAACGATACACCGTGGTGGCAGTACATTTTGCAGGTGCTGTTGGTGGTCGCCGTGGCCGAATGCTCATATCGCTTTATCGAGACGCCGTTTAGGAAGGGCGCCTTCGGCCGCACCGTATCCGAGTTCCGCGATGGCACCACCACGCCCGCCAACTGGGTGCGCGCGCACGTCCCTGCCTGCGCAGCCTGCGCTGTCGTGTTGGTCGTTGCACTGGGCGGCCTGATCTTTGTGCCCGAGACGTCTGCGCTGAGCGGCGAGGGCGCCGAGGTTCTGAACAAGGAAGCCAAAAACACCGCACCGAAAGACCAGCAAGCGGCCGACGACACCGACAAGGACAACGACGGCTTCCCCGACGGCTCCTACGACCTGTTGATGATCGGTGACTCCGTGTCGCTGCGTGCCGTGGACGCCTTTGACGGTGTGTTCCCGCACAGCCATATCGATGCCGAAAAGGGCCGCCAGTTCGATGCGGGCCGTGCGACATTTGAGGGCTATATCCAGCAGAACCTTGCCGGCAAGATCGTGGTCTTTGCACTGGGCACCAACGGCTTGGTAACCGACGACCAGATCGACGCCATCATGGCCGATGCAGGAGATAAGCGTATTGTGGTGTTTGTGAACACGCGCAGCCCGCAGCCGTGGGTTGGCTCTACCAACCAGGCCATCGCCAACGCCGCTACGCGCTACAAGAACGTGCGCGTTATCGATTGGTACGGATACAGCGCTAACCGCAACGACCTGTTCGATGGCGATGGCACGCACCTATCGACCACTGGCGTGACTGAGTACCTCAACTTGATCCACGATGCCGTCAAGAAGGACCTGCCCGTACACCCCGAGGATCACGTCAACGATCCGCAGCCGGCAGCCGTCAAGTCTGCCACCGACGCGCTCGTCAACGCGCTCGCTCTCAAGCCGCACAAGCTGGGCACCGACAAGTAGTCCGCAGCAAACAACCCAAAATCACTCTTTTAGAGCCGGCCCCAAGAGGTCGCGGGCAAAAAACGGGCCGCAGCCCATGGCGGCGGCCTGTTTGGAGTCCAAAAGAGGCGCTAAGCGCTGTAGCCCATCGCCTGCAGGACAAACATGACAACCGTGAGCACCGTAATCACGCCGATAGTCGCCCAAGTGAGCACGTTCCACACGCGGCCATTGCGGTTGGCACCCATGATGTGACGGTCGGCGGCGATAACCACCTGGAACACCAGAACCACGGGCAGTAGCACGCCATTGATGACCTGCGAGGTCATCATAATCTGGAACAGATCGACGCCGGGCATGAGCACCAACACGGCAGAAATGCCGATGATGGCCGTAATGATGCCGCGGTAAACCGGGGCCTCGTCCCAGCTGCGGTCGGCACCGCGCTCCCAGCCAAATGCCTCGCAGATAGCGCTCGACGTAACGCCCGGCAGCACGCAGGCAGCCAAGAAGCTCGCCGCGACCAGGCCCGAGGCAAACAGTACCGTGGACCACTGACCCGCAATAGGCTCCAGCGCGCGGGCAGCATCGGCGGCATCGCTAATCTGAATACCCGCCGGGAACAACACCGTACCGGTCGTGATGATAATAAAGCCGGCAATGACATCGGCGGCAAGCGAGCCGCTCACGGTATCGATGCGCTGCAGCACGATATCGTCCTCGCCCGCGTTCTTATCGACCACGTTGTTCTGCGCCAAGAAAATCATCCACGGCGCGATGGTGGTACCGATCGTTGCGACCACGAGCGACACGTAGCTGGGGTCATTTTGAATGTTAGGCACGGCCAGGTCGACCGCGACCTCACCCCAGTTGGGGCCAGCCATAAACGCGGCGACAATATAGGTCACGAACACGCAGCTCACCAGCAGCAGGATCTTCTCGATGCGCTGGAAGCTGCCCGACATGGTAAGCATCCACACCAGCAGCGCCACCAACGGCACCGAGATGCTCGCCGGCACGCCAAAGAGGGCAAGGCCGCTCGCAATACCCGCAAACTCCGAAATGGTCACGGCTGTGTTGGCGATCAACAGCGCCGCCATAGCAAGTACACTCTTGCGCACGCCAAAGCGCTCGCGAATGAGCGATGCCAGGCCCTTGCCCGTGACGCAGCCGCAGCGCGCCGCGGTCTCCTGCGTCACGATGAGCAGCACAGTCATGACGGGAAGCATCCAGAGCATCTTGTAGCCGTAGCTGGCGCCCGCGCTGGAATACGTTGCAATGCCGCCGGCGTCATTGCCCGAAAGCGCCGCCAGCAGACCGGGACCCATAGCGCCAAAGATGGCCGCGATGGTCAACTTTTGCTTGGTGCCCGACTTTTGCTTGGTATTTTGCACGCGACCACCTAACCAATGACCGACATGGTGAGCAGCACCGCAGCGGCGCAGTACGCTACGCACGAGATCATGACGGCAATAACGTTCATGGCGGTGCCCGACGTGTTGAGGTCATGCTCGTCACGCCAGAACAGCACCATCAGGTAAATCACGGCGCTCATGTTGCCAACCAGGCAAATGATGGCAGCGATATTAAAGCACCCAGTAAAGAGTTGCTCCTCAAACATGGGCGCATCGGGGAACGCGGCGGTGCGCACCAGCTGGGCGCACAGGTAGGTCACGAGTGACAGAATCAGACCCATGCCCGTGCTCTGGAAAAAGAACCCCAGATACGGCTTGGGCTCGTCGTCGTGACCGTCATACTCCAGGAAGTAGTTCTTGACGAACGACACCATGCGCGAGGCCGCCAGCAGCACGAGCGGCATGGCGCACATGGGGAACACCACCAGATGCGCGGAGCCCAGCGCCGTCCCCAGCACCGTCGCCATAATGCACGAGGCGATGCCCCACACGACGACCCAGTACTGACGATGCACGAACCAGCTGAGCACGTTCGTCGAGTCGTCCGACGCGCTATCGCCCGAGCCGACACCGGCGATCTGCAGGTCCTCCTGGTGCTCCTCGGCGATAACGTCCATGGCGTCATCGAAGGTCACGATACCTAGGATGTGGCGGTTCTCGTCGCAGACAGGGATGGCAACCAGGTCGTACTTGGTCATCTCGTCCGTCACGTCTTCCTGGTCCTCGTCGGGCGACACATAGACCAGGTCGCGATAGGCCAGCTGTCCCAGCGTGGCATCGCGGTCAGCTACGATCAGCGTGCGCAGCGAAAGCACGCCCGTCAGCATGCCGCTCGGATCCTCGGTATAGACGTAGTAGACGCTCTCGAAGTCCTCGTCGAGCTCGCGAATCGCCTCGATGGCGTCACCGACCGTTGCCGTGGCGGGCAGGGAGACAAACTCCGAGGTCATGATGCGGCCGGCGGTATCCTCCTCGTATCCGAGCAGGTTACGAATGGCCTTCTCCTCCTTGACGCCCATAAGGCGCAGGAGCTTCTCGGCCTTCTCGTAATCGAGCTCG
Organism: uncultured Collinsella sp.; assembly: GCA_900556515.1. Classification (GTDB taxonomy): domain Bacteria; phylum Actinomycetota; class Coriobacteriia; order Coriobacteriales; family Coriobacteriaceae; genus Collinsella. Next base: position 355 of record USPH01000080.1, on the reverse strand, counting down.
TCGATCAGGTCAGCTGCATCGTCCGGGTCCATCATGGCCAGCATCGACGATGCGTCCGTGTCGGACAGGCCCTCGAGCATCTCGGTCATAAGCTCGTCGTCATCGAACTCCGAGATGGCCTCGGCGGCCTGGGCAGTATCGAGCTGCGCAAACACCTGCGCACGTAGGCGCGGGTCGAGCTGCTCGATGATGTCGGCGATGTCGGCAGGATGGAGCTCGGAGAGGGTCTTGTGCGAAACGGAGAGCTTGATCTGCTTGGTGGAACGTTCGAGCAGGTCCATATAGGACCAGGCGATGATGTCCTCGGCGAGCGGCTTGCCGAGCATCCTGTCTCTTATACACATCTGACGCTGCC
>USPH01000079.1 GCA_900556515.1 uncultured Collinsella sp. | reverse complement strand
CACCAGGTGCCCGTAATGGATGGGATCAAAGGTGCCACCCATAATGCCGAGCCTAAACTCCTGCCCGTCCTCGCGAGGAAGCTCGGGCAGACCGATTCCACCGCGCAGCGACATGGCTTACTCGCCCTCCGGTGTCTCGGTATCGCCCGCGGCATCCGCCGCATCGACAACCTCGACTCCCTCATCCGCAGCATCGGCCACGTCAATGGCTTCAACGGCAACGTCCTCGCCAGCATCCTCGAGCTCCTCGTACTCCGAGAAGTCCTCGGCGCCCTCAAAGTCAAAGGCGCGCTGGCAAATGCGGACCTCGTCGCCCGCACGGCAACCGGCCTTCTCGAGCGCGTCGTCAACACCCATACGCGCAAACTTATGCTGCAGGTAAATGACGGCTTCCTCGTTTTCCCAGTCGGTCTGGATGACCATACGCTCAATGGCACGACCGACCACGCGGAAGGCACCGGGCTCTTCCTGAACAATGCGGAAACGCTTCTCACGCTGCAGGCGACGGCGCTCCCACTCATCGTCGCGCAGAACGACCGGCTCATCCGAGACAGCCAACTCGGCGCGCAGCTTAGCCACCTGCTCGCCCACGGCAAGCATCAGCGTGTTGAGGCCGGCGCCCGTCACGGCAGACACGGCAAAGAACATATGTCCATCGTCGAGCGCCGCACGCTTAAGGTCGGCAATCTTGTCGGCCGTGCCCGGCGCATCACACTTGTTGGCAACGACGATCTGCGGACGCTCCGATAGCTCGGCGCCATACTGCTCGAGCTCGCGGTTGATGATGCGATAGTCCTCGACCGGATCGCGATCCTCAAAACCACCCGTCATATCGACGACGTGCATGATGAGTGCCGTACGCTCAATGTGGCGCAGGAACTGGTGACCCAGGCCCTTGCCCTCGCTCGCGCCCTCGATAAGACCGGGGACGTCGGCAACGACGTAAGAATATTCGCCGGCACGCACCATGCCGAGGTTCGGCACGAGCGTGGTAAACGGGTAGTCAGCAATCTTGGGGCGGGCGGCACTCATGCGCGCAATGAGCGATGACTTACCCACCGAGGGAAAGCCCACAAGCGCGGCATCGGCCATAAGCTTCATCTCGAGCTCGATCCAGTGTTCCTCGGCAGGCTCGCCGAGCTGGGCAAAGGCCGGAGCGCGACGCACCGACGTCACAAAGTGTGTGTTGCCCAGACCGCCGGCACCGCCGGGCGCCACGACGACGCGCTCGCCGTCGTGCACCAGGTCGGCAATCTCGAACATCGGGGTCTGCGTCTCGGGATCGAGCTCGCGCACCACGGTACCCATAGGGACCTTGAGAATCAGGTCCTCGCCGCTCTTACCGTTACGACGGGCACCCTGCCCGTGCGTGCCGCGCTCGGCGCGGAAGTGATGCTTAAAGCGGTAATCGATCAGCGAAGACAGCTGAGCATCGGCCTGGATGACGACATTGCCGCCACGACCGCCGTCGCCGCCATCGGGGCCGCCCTTGGGGACAAATGCCTCGCGCCTAAACGACATGCATCCGGCTCCGCCGTCGCCGCCGCACACGTTAATGCGGCTGATATCGGTGAACTGTGACAACAGAATCGCCTCCTGCAAAAAAGAGGGAGACCCTTGAATCCTAAAACTCAAGTGCCTCCCACATATGTGCTCTATGAAGGGTGAATTACGCGTTCGCGAGCGGGCGTACGCTGACCCTGTGCTTGATACCCTTGTGGAACTCAACGGTACCGTCGACCAGCGCGAACAGCGTGTCGTCCTTACCACGGCCAACGTTCTCACCCGGGTGGATGTGCGTGCCGTGCTGACGGACGAGAATCGTGCCCGTGGTTACCGTCTGGCCGGCATAGCGCTTCGTGCCAAGGCGCTGACCGCGGGAGTCACGGCCATTACGGGAGGAACCGAGTCCTTTTTTGTGTGCCATTGTGTATACCTACTCTTTCGTTACGAGTGTAATCTACTCGGCGACGGGAGCCTCGGCAACAGCCTCAGCCTCTGCCTTGACAGCCTTCTTGGCGCGGGAGGTAGCCTGAACCTTCACGATCTTCAGCTTGGTGAGCTGCTGACGGTGACCCTTCAGACGACGATAGCGCTTGCGCTTGTGGAACTTGAAGACCAGCTGCTTCTCGCCCTTGAACTGCTCAACGATCTGAGCGGTAACCTTGGCCTTGGCCAGCTTGTCGGGATCGGTGACGATCTTCTTACCATCGTTGAGGAAGATAACCGGCAGGGTGACCTTGTCGCCCTCATTGCCCTCGATCTTCTCGACGGTGATGACATCGTCGGTGGCGACCTTGTACTGCTTGCCGCCCGTGTTAACGATTGCGTACATGTTTACTTGCCCTTCATGCATCAGTTAGTGCAACAGCCGAATATAGTAGCAGGCGAAAATACCCCCGTCAACGAGTATGTGGAGCAAATCCACAAGTTCGCACAGGTATGGGGCTGACGAGTCGGCCCTCGTCGTCCTCGCATGCTTGATTCTGACGCTCGACATCGTAGGAGCAGATGGTCACGAGGTCTTGCATACCGGTGGAAACAATAGGTGCATCCACGCCCGGGGTCAAGCCCTGCAACAAAACATCAGCAGCAGAAAGCAAAATTTCCGGACGCATAGAGCCCTCGTTGTCGGCATGGGTGTCGAGCATGAGAACCAAATGGTCCGGGCGCTCCCCCGCCGTGAGCTCATAGCCAACGAGCGTGTGATCCAAATCCAAGCGCTTGCTCTTTTTGCCGCGCGCGTAGTCGATGCCATGATCCGCGCGCAGCGTGTCGATCGCACGACGCACCTCGTCGGCGCTTACGGGCGCCTCGGGATCCAGGTGTAAGTCGATGCGATACGACAGGCGTGTGAGCTGCGCCGTCAATGCCGGCGTGCGCACGTCGATGTACGCCGCCTCGATGGGCGCCAGATCGGCCGGAGACGCCGCAGCCAGGCGCTCAAACGCCTCGTCGAGCGCCACGAACTCGGTCATAAACAGGTCATACCACTCGCAGGTCGACGACGTACCAACCGGTAGCGCCGAAGAGAAGCCCACGCGCATGTGCGGAGAGAAGCCCTGCGTGACGGCATAGGGAAGTCCCGCACGGCGCACGATGCGCTCAATGGTATGGATCACTTCGAGATGGCCCAGGTACTTAAGGCGATCGCGCTTGCCATAGCGAACACGAAGTCTAAAGAGCGTGGGGTTGTCGGTCAGGCGCTCACTCATGCGCGATCACCCATCAATACATTCTTGGCGTGGAGCGTGGGGCAGATCCCGCAGCCGGTGCACGACGTACGGGTGCAGTCGGGAGTCGTGACGCCCTCGAGCGAGCGACGGTACTCGCGCTCGAGGAAACCGCGCGTGCAGCCGGGGCTCACATGCTCCCACGGCAGGCGCCAGTCCAACTCGTAGGGCAGGTGCACGAGCTCATTGAGGTCGATGCCGTTTTTGGCAGCAGCCTCCTTCCAGTTATCAAGCGAGAAATGCTCTACCCAGGCGTCAAAGCGAGAGCCCGAGCGCCAAGCATCGATGATGACGGGCGTCATGTCGCGACCGGCGCGGGACAGCGCGGCCTCGATGAGCGAAGTCTCGGCATCGTGGTAATGCACGCGGACGGCACGGTTGCGAACGCTCGTGATAAGCAGCTTCTGGCGACGCTTGACGTCGTCGTAGTCGAGCTGCGGGCACCACTGGAACGGCGTGGCGGCCTTGGGGATAAAGACCGAAACCGAGATGGACACCGAGATCGAGCCGCGACGAGCCTTGGGAACCACGGAACGACCGAGCTCCAGCACGTGATCGGCCAGATTGGCGATGGCCACGATGTCCTCGTCGCGCTCGCCGGGAAGGCCCATCATAAAGTAGAGCTTCATGCGGTTCCAGCCGGCCTCGAAGGCCGCCTTGGCCGCACGGTCCAAGTCCTCCTCGGTCACGTTCTTGTTAATGATGTCGCGCATGCGCTGGCTGCCGGCCTCGGGCGCGAACGTCAGTCCGCCCTTCTTTTCGCCGGCGACCGACTCGGCCATATCCACGCCAAACGAATCCAGGCGCTGCGACGGAATAGACACGCGAATACCCGTATCCTCCAGGCGACGGTTGAGCCTGCCGAGCACGTCGCGAATGCAGGAGTGGTCGGTCGTGGAGAGCGAGGTCAGCGACACCTCGTCATAGCCAGTCTTTTCCAGACCCTGAATCACCGACGAGACAATCTGGTCGGCCGAGCGCTCGCGCACCGGGCGATACGTCATGCCAGCCTGGCAAAAACGACAGCCGCGGGCGCAGCCGCGCAGGATCTCGATAGACAGGCGGTCGTGGACCAGCTGCGCATAGGGCACGCACGACTGCGACAGCGGATTCGTGGCGCCGAAATCCTCGACGACGCGCTTGTAGACCACGGTCGGCGCATCCTTGCCCTCACGCGGCACGGTGTAGCCATGCGGCGAGCAGGGCTCGTCGTGACGAACCTCATAGAGCGACGGCACGTAGTTGCCGGCAATGGATGCAAGCTGATCGACAATCTGCGCGCGCGGGACCCCTTCGTCACGCAGGCGGCGATGCAGCTGGCAGGTCTCGAGCAGCGATTCCTCGCCCTCACCGATGAGGATGGCATCGAAGAAGGCCGCGTACGGCTCGGGGTTGTACACCGAGGGACCGCCGGCGATGATGATTGGGTCGTCTTCACCTCGGTCGGCCGCTAACAGCGGAATGCCAGCGAGGTCCAAAGCCTCGAGGAAGTTCGTCACCGCCATCTCGTGCGGCACATGCAGACCGACGATATCAAACGAAGCGACCGGCGCTGCACCCTCGAGCGATAGCAGCGGAATACCCGCCTCGCGCATGGCGTCGCCCATATCGGGCCACGGCACATAGCCGCGCTCGCAGGAGATGCCCTCGGCCTGGTTAAGGATGTTGTAGAGGATGGCGATGCCCTGGTTGGGCAGACCGACCTCGTACACATCCGGATAGATCAGGCAGCAACGGTAGTCGGCATCGGCCTTGGAAAGCGTGCCCCACTCGTGATCGATATAGCGGCTCGGCTTCTCGACCTTGGCGAGCAGCGGCTCAATTAAATGAAAACAGTCTTGGTATGCAACGCGCAACGGAAAACCCCTAAGCAGCGAGATCGGATGCGTCTTGGTAGGACGCCATAGGACGGGTAGCGCCCGCGACCGTGGTCACCAGATCGCGAACGCGGGAGAACGTGGCAGTGACCACCTCGTTGGCACGGCTGTAGTCGACATCGCGCTCGTAGAGCGAAACAAGCGCACGGCCCATGCTGTAGGTGCCCGCGGCAGCAGTGAGCGCCTTGACGGCAAACCCAATATGCGGCGTCTGTTTGACGAGCGCGCGGGTGACCGCGCGGATCACAAGACCGCCGGCAAGCACGCCCGCGACCTCGTAGCCGCGCTCAGGCTTAATGCCGCGTCCAAAGACGGCAGCGAGCTCAAAGAGCATGCCCACCTGCGCCAGCGCCATAACGGGATAATCGGCGCCTGGCAAAAACACCAGTGCACCGGTCGCCATATTGGTGAGCGCGCACGAGGTGATGATACGATTGGCCGCCGCGATGCGCATGAAGGCAAAGTTCGCCGCAAAAGCCGTTTCCTTGTCGGTGCGGTCGAGAATCCAGCGGGCAAGCGTCTCGAGCAGATACGTCTTATCGATTGCCGCTACCACGCCGAGCATGGGCGTGGACTCCTCGATAAATGGCACCTCCACAGCAGACTCGGCAAGCACGCACACGGGCGCGCCGGCGATCACGAGCTCCTGCACGGCACTCTCCAAGCGGTCGGAACCACACGAGAGCACCAGCACCACATCGGTATCGGTCTTTGGAGCAATTCGCTCCTCCCCCAGACGCTCGACGCGCACAATGCCCGAGGTCGTCTGCGGCACAAAGGCGTCACGCACCGTCTCGGCCAGAAAGCGCGAGGCGGACGAATCCAGATAGACCGAGACGCGCACCGGCGTATCGGAATCCTTCTTAACGGACGCGCCCATCTTAAAAGCGCGGGTCAGCTTATCTACGGGAATTTTCATAGCAAACCCCTCCAGCGGTTACGCGGCGCCCGAACGATGCCGCCATATGGATTGTACGATACCCACCGTCAGCAGCTGAATCATCATCGAAGACGAACCGAAGCTAATAAACGGTAGCGGAATACCGGTAATCGGCATCATGCCGATGCACATGCCGATGTTTTCGAAAGTCTGGAACGCCCACATGCCAACGATGCCCACACACGAAAGACGCAAGAACAGCGACTCACACTTAAAGGCGACGCGAATCGTCGAAAAGATCAGCAGCACGTAGAGGCACAGGAGCAAAAAGGAACCGCAAAAGCCAAAGGTCTCGGATAGGAAGGCGAAGACAAAGTCGGTGTGGAACTCAGGAAGAAAGCCGCCGGCCGACTGCGTCGCATGGCCCAAACCCTTACCAAAGAAGCCGCCCGAGCCAACGGCGATAAGCGACTGCTGCAGGTTGTAGGCATCGTCCGAATCGGCATTATCGGGGTCGATAAAGACCGTCAGGCGGTTCATCTGATACTGCTTGATGAGCACATCGTGGCCGAGCAACGAATCAAAGACCGAATCGAGCGCCAGGACCTGTCTCTTATACACATCTCCGAGCCCACGAGA
>USPH01000078.1 GCA_900556515.1 uncultured Collinsella sp. | reverse complement strand
ACGACGAGAACGTCACCGTCATCGAGATGACCAAGACGCTCGCCGCCAACGAAGGTGGCGCCGGTCGCGCGGTGCTCATCACGCGCATGCTCTCCAAGGGCGTCCACGTGCTGACCGAGGCCAAGGTGACCGAGATTACCGAGGATGCCATCAGCTATGAGAAGGATGGCGAGATCCACACCATCGCCGATGCCGATACGCTGGTGCTTGCCATGGGTTATCGTCCCAATACCAAGCTGGCCGACGACCTTGCCGCTGCCGGCGTTGCCACCCACGTGCTGGGCGATGCCAACAAGTGCGGCAACATCCGCGATGCCATCGGCGATGGCTACAAGGTTGCCTGCGAACTCTAGTCAACCCCTTGGTGCATGGGGGTCAGGTTACTTTGCACCAATCTGGTGCATACAAACCTGACCCCTTTGCACCAGTCATCTTGCTTCTCTGTATGATATTGTATAGCTACTGTCATACAGGAGGCTAAGATGAGTGCTTCAGTTTTGAGCGTCCGTGTTGATGCATCAATTAAGGAATCGTTTGCCGAGCTCTGCGAGGAGCTCGGCATGACGTCTTCCGTGGCGGTCAACATGTTCATGCGTCAGATGCTGCGGGAGCGGTCGCTTCCATTTACCCCTTCTCTTTCAGTCAAACGGGACGAGGCGAAGACCGACGTTTTGACCGTTGCTGAAATCAGGGATGCCGTTGCTCGCGCGGCGGGTACTCGAAAGGCGATTCGGTCGGTCACGTTGTTCGGCTCGTATGCTCGACGTGACGCAAATACCGATAGCGATATCGACCTGCGTATAGAGGTCGATTCCGATGCGACATTTGGGTTATTCGCTCTTTCCTCGTTCGCGGAGGAGATCAAAGAGGCAACAGGCAAGCAGGTCGACGTCGTTTCGAGCGAACACTTGCGAGAAGACATTGCGCATGCCATCGAGAGGGAGGGTGTGGTGCTGTATGTTCGCCCGTAAATCAGATGCGTTGCGCGCCCAGGAGATTCTCGAGGCGATTGATGAGACGACCGAGAGAATCAAAGCGTTCGGTGTGACGGAAGACGAGTTCCTCCATGCGGATGACATCAAGGCCAGGACACTCGCCGATTCTCTCCTTATGTGTGCCCTCAGGGTGACGGAGGAGGCGGGTAAGCTGTCCGAGAAGGCGCAGCGACTACATCCCGAGATTGAGTGGCGCGGTATAGTGGGGATGCGTAACTATCTTGCCCATGATTACGGCAACGTCGATCGCGCCGTGGTTTGGGACGCGGTGACATCAGAGTTTCCCGCTCTTGCAGCGGCATGCCGACAGATTATCGAGGAATCCTAATCTTGCTCTCTTTGAGCCAACATGGTGTGAGATAACCTGACCCCATTGCACCATTTGATAGCAAAAAGCGGCGGCCGTCCCGTGTTGGGGCGGCCGCCGCTTGCGTTCGCTGCGATGGGTCGTGCGATTAGAGCCCCAAGATCTCCTTGACCTTGGCGATGATGGCCTCGTCGGTGGCATTGGCAAAGAAGTACTCCTGGAAGTGCTCACCGGCAAGTGCGCCCTTCACCAGATCCTGATCGATCTCGCCCAGGACGTCGACGAGCGGACGCATGGTCACAGCGCGGACGCCGTCGAGGATCTTCTTGTTGCGCTGCTCGGGCTCAACACGCTCGGCAGGATAGCCGTTGCCGGAACCGAAGCCAAAGAGCTTCTCGAAGGTGTACTCGAGGTTGAGCTCCTGGCCCCAGCCGTTCTTGAGGGCGAAGGGCATGGCGACGGCGTTACCGTCGTTGACCTGGGCGAAGGTGTAGGCATCCAGCGGGTCGGCGACATGGCCGCAGAGCACACCGGGGAAGGAGTTGCAGGCGAGCATGGCGCCCTCGCCGGTGCCGCAGCCGGTCACGACATAGTCGGCAGCGCCGGAGTTGAGCAGCACGGCGGCAAGGATGCCGTTCTGAACGTAGGTGAGCGGCTTGGAGTCGGCATCGGCATACATACCGTAGTTAAAGACGACGTGGCCCATGGGCTCGACGACCTTCTTAAGGGCAGCCTCGATCATGGGGTTCTTGGAGTTCTGAGAATTCTCGTTGATGAGAGCGATCTTCATTGCGAAATACCTTTCCTTTTTCTAACTTGCGGTGAAATACGGACCGTCTTGCCTGGTAGAAGTCAAAATCAATCCCTATTTCACCGCAACTACTAAATGAACCTAAATGTGGGAGCGCGGTGAGCGAGCGGGCTTGAGACGGAGCAGGTTGCCTTGAAAGAGGAGGGAAGCGTACTTGGGTACGCGACCGACGATTGAAAGGCAAGATGCCCGTCTCAAGCCCGCGCAGCGCCTACTGGGGCTGCTTGCCGATGTATGCCAGGATGCCGCCGTCGACGTAGAGGATGTGGCCGTTGACGAAGTTCGAGGCATCGGAGGCCAGGAACACAGCGGGGCCCTTCAGGTCCTCGGGCGTGCCCCAACGGGCGGCCGGGGTCTTGGCGATGATGAACTGGTCAAACGGGTGACGGCTGCCGTCGGGCTGCGTCTCGCGCAGCGGCGCGGTCTGCGGCGTGGCGATGTAGCCAGGCCCAATGCCATTGCACTGGATGTTGGCCTCGCCAAACTCGGAGCAGATGTTCTTGGTGAGCATCTTCAGACCGCCCTTGGCAGCGGCGTAGCCAGCGATGGTCTCGCGGCCAAGCTCGCTCATCATCGAGCAGATGTTGATGATCTTGCCGTGACCCTTGGCGATCATGCCGGGCAGGCAGGCCTTGGAGACGATGAACGGGGCGTTAAGATCGATGTCGACGACGCGACGGAAGTCCTCGGCGCTCATGTCGAGCATGGGGGTGCGCTGGATAACACCTGCATTGTTGACCAGGATGTCGGGCGTGGTGCCAAAATCGGCCTCGATCTTGGCGACGAGCTCGGCGACGACGGCCTCGTCAGTGACATCGGCCACGTAGCCGTGAGCCTCAAAGCCCAGCTCGCGGTAGTGCTTCTCGGCCTCGGCGACCTTGTCGGCGTGGCGGGCGTTAAAGGCGATCTTGGCGCCGGCCTCGCCGAGCGCCTCGGCAATGGCCATGCCAATGCCGTAGGTGGCGCCGGTCACGAGTGCGACCTTGCCATCCAGGCGGAAGCTGTCCATAAGATTAGACATAGCGATCCTTTCAAAAGAAACGTTCATCTATATAAGTCTTGCTTTTAATACAAGTTCAGTATAGGAGAAGCGGAGGAATTGACGCCCCTATTCTCCTAAAAATAGGTGAACGTTCACTTTTAAAAGGTGAACGGTTGAAATCGGTTGTCGCGATGCCCTTACTCGCTTTTCGCCATCGCGCCTTCCGCGATCATGTTGCGGTTGTAGACCAGGTGCAGATACATGGCGTCGTGCGCGGCGGTGGGGTTGCGCGCCTCGATGGCGTCGGCCACGCCGCGGTGCGTGCGGATGGTCTCCTCGACGAGCTTTTTGCCCGTAACGTCGATAAAGAGGGGAACGGATGCCTTGAGCACGCCCATCAGGCGGGGAACGACGAGGTTGCCGCCATTCAGGGTGACTACATGGAGTAGCGCCCGTACGCATCGAATTTCTCCTCTCATAGATGCGCGGCACAAAGAGCCCCGAGTTCATACGAGCTCGGGGCTTTTTCGTCTGGATTGCGGACGTATTGACGGACGAAAACGATTTGCGTCTGGCATTTAGCCGTACGAAAGCGCAATTTGCGTCTTAATTCCGGACGTAAATCAAGACGAAAATCGTTTGCGTCTGTCTGAAATCCGTACGCAAACGGTTTTCGTCTTATAATACGATTCAGATGAGTATGAATAGAGAGGTGCGGTGCATATGGTTGTTAGAGAGAGCCCTACAGTCGAATACAAGGAAAGCGTTACGCCGACGTTTCTTAAAACGGTGAGCGCCTATGCAAACTACGGGACGGGCAAGATTGAGTTTGGCGTTGATGACGAGGGCGTTGCTGTCGGTCTTGCAGATCCGGTTGCCGAATGTCTGCGCATCGAAAATATGATTAATGACAGCTTAGATCCAGCCCCCCGTTACTCGCTTGAGCCCGATGAGAAACACGGGACCGTAATCCTTACGGTCTATGAGGGCCAGGACAAACCCTATCGAAGCAAAGGAAAGGCATATAGGCGTAACGATTCGGCAACGGTGGAGGTCGATCGGTTTGAGTATGGCAGACTAACGCTCGAGGGCAGTAACCTGACGTTCGATGCGCTCACGTCGGCTTTTCAGGACTTGAGTTTTCACACGCTCGAGCATAAGTGTGTTGAACACCTTGGTATTTCCGAGCTAACGCCGGATATCATGCGTACGCTTCGCTTGCTCGGCAAGGACGGCTATACCAATGCCGCGGCGATATTGGCGGATAAAAACGATTTTCCGGGCATCGACTGTGTGCGGTTTGGTGAGACCGAGGACGTTCTCTTAGATCGTGAGACGGCGACAGGTCTATCTGCAATTGAGCAGGTGGACAGGGCGGTTGCTATGTTTGCACGCTACTACCGTTATGAGCGTATCGAGGGGATGGAACGCGTCCAAACCGATCGAATTCCTCTTGAGGCGTTCCGCGAAGCTGTCGCAAACGCTTTGGTGCATCGGACATGGGACGTTCGGGCGAATGTTCAAATCGCTTTGTACGATGATCGCGTCGTTGTGACTTCCCCCGGATCGCTACCCGCCGGTTTGACGACGGAACAATACCTGTATGGGCAGATATCCGTGCTCAGAAACCCAATTGTCGCCGAGGTCTTTTTAAAGCTGGATTACATCGAGAAGTTCGGTACGGGAATCGCGCGAATCAGGCGAGCGTATCGAGATTCTTTGAGCCAGCCGGTATTTGATGTTCGCGGCGGCATGGTGGCCGTCACGTTGCCCGTTATCGATGCCTTTGAAGGGTCTGAGGAAGAGGTCCAGGTTCTCAAGGTTTTGTCAGGCGGACGAATACTGTCGCGGGGTGAGATTGAGCAACAGACGGGATTGAGCCGCACGCGCACGTTGACGGCGCTTGAATCTTTGCTCAACCGAAACTCGATCGTAAGGCGGGGGACAGGACGCGCCACGAAATACGAGCGCGCATAGCTCAAAAGAGCAAAGCTACAAAACAGGCCCCAAGCCTACACCGGCTTGGGGCCTGCTGTCCTCTGGGATATTGGCGCCTCTACAGTTCAGCTTCCAGTTCGGCTTTGTGTTCGTTGAGGTAGTCGCGCATGTAGGGGATGGCAAATGAGACCTTGCCGTACGAGGGCGCCTCAATGATCGACTCTCTCAGCAGACGACTGCGGATGGAACTTACCTGTTGAGGTGTCTTGTTTAAGTCATCGGCAACCATGCTGGTCGAGCTCGTCTGCCCTAAGGACGCCATGCTCAGCAGATAAGCGATGCACGTGGGCGGAATGCGCTGCAGCGCGGGCTCAATCACCATTGCGCAGAAGCGTTCGCGTGCTGTTGCGATGCCTCGCTTTGCCTCTTCCTCTCCAATTACAGTTGTATGGGCGCGTCGTGCCAGTTGCCATGCGTAATATCCAACGAGCTGAATCATAAAGGGGTAGCCTTGCGTTGCCTCGGCAAGTTGGCCGGCAATACCTGGTTGCAGCTCCATGCCAGACGCTTCAATGGTTTCTTCGAGGGAGTACGACACTTCGGTTACTGCCACAGCCTTCAGGTCAAAGGGGAGGGCACGGCGCAAAAACGTAAGTGTCTTTCCGTTGATGACGCTTTCTATCATCGAAGGCAGCCCCGCAAAAACAAAGGCGATATCAAGGTCTTCGCCGATAACCTGCTGAATCGCAATGGAGAGCGTTCGGACCTCTTCGAGCTCTGCGTCTTGGACCTCATCGAGGGTGATGAGCAGACCATTGCCGTTCTTTGATATTGCCTGCCTCATGGCGTCACGCAGCGATGGGCCGATTCGCTCAATGTCTATGCTGCCGATGGATATGCCAGCTACGCTTGGCTCAAATCTGGCGTGTTTGGCCTGGAATTTGGGCTGCAGCTGCTCGAGAATGCGCTGACAAAGTCCTTCGGTTGCGACTTCTTTTATGACCGTCCAGCCATGGCTTTGCGCCAAACGTGAGCACTCGTCAAGGAGGACCGTCTTGCCCGTTCCGCGGACGCCGGCTATGCGCATAAGGCGTCCCGGGGCGCCAGGCCCGTTGACGAGGCCTTCATTGAATTCCTCGAGGACATCTTCGCGGCCGATAATCGTGGGAGGTGTTTTGCCTGCTGTGGGCTTAAAAGGGTTTGTTTGCATGCGAGCCACCTTTGCTCAAGATATAGCAAGATATAGCAAAGTATAGCAACGTATAGCAAGATATAGCAAAGTATAGTGAGATATAGCAACGTATAGCGCTGCTCGCGAGTTCTTGCGGTGGCGCTATTTTCCAAAGGCCACGCGGATAAAGCGCTGGGCGAAGAGCTTATTGGCGACGTTGATGACATGGCCCAGGAACAGTGCCGAGATGGCGGTCGTGACGCCAAAGCCGCCCAGGTTGTGCATAAAGACCAGCGACAGCGCGAGCGAGGCGGCGACGTGCGAGCAATCGAATACGACCTTCACATCGCCAAAGCGGCGCTTGAGTTTTTCGGCAATGACCTGCACCTGTCTCTTATACACATCTCCGAGCCCACGAGACATGCGCAGATC
>USPH01000077.1 GCA_900556515.1 uncultured Collinsella sp. | reverse complement strand
AGCCGTAAGCCATGCAGAGCAGAGCAGCGAGCACGCCCGCGACCAGACTGATTGCGATGCGCTTGCTCTTGTTCACGGCCGCTCCTCTCATGGCAGTGCCGGGCGAATGCCCGTACCACCATTGTCTGGGCGGCCAGAGTGCAAAGCGGCGCAATCGCGATCTTGGTTTTCGATGTCAAACCAATCGCTGACCAAAAGCTGACCAGCCCGTCAAGCTCGTGGCAAGGTTTTGGTCAGAACATCGGCAAAACGCGTATTTCGAGGCACTTTGGCAGCAAAAAAGCCGCCTCCCAAGCAATTAGGAGACGGCTGTCATAGGAAAATTCAATTACAGATGAACATCGGGATCGAGCATTTGGGCACTCACGCGCATGGATGACGCCAGGTTTTGGAACGTCTCCAGACGCAGACTGTCGATCTGTCCGGCATCTTCGGCCTCGCGAACGGCGCAACCCGGCTCGTGCGTGTGTGTGCAATCGCCAAACCGGCACGCACGCGACGCCTCGACGATCTCGGGGAAGGCACGCGCCAACCCTCGTTCGTGGCCCACAAGCGGCAGGCTGCGCAGGCCCGGAGCATCGGCGATCACGCCGGCGTCGCCCGGCAGTGCCACCATCACGCGCGCAACCGTAGTGTGGCGGCCCTGGTCATCACGCTCGCGCACGCCGCCAGTGGCCAGCACATCGTGGCCCAGCAGCGCGTTGAGCAGCGTCGACTTGCCGGCGCCCGACTCGCCCAAGATCATGGCACAGCTCCCAGCCGGCACGCAGGCGCGCACCTCGTCCAGGCCGAGGCCCTCAGCAGAAGACGTCACGATCACGCGCACGCCCGGACCCACCAGACGGCGCACGCGGTCCAGATCGCGCTCGAGCTCATCGGCCTCGCAGCGGTCGGCCTTGGTGAGCACCACCACCGGCTCAGCATCGCAATCGAGCGCCAACACCAGTGAGCGCGCCACGCGATCGAGCAGCACCTCGCCGGCGCCGAGCGCCTGCACGATCAGCACGCTGTCAACGTTGGAGCAGAGCACCTGGCGCTCCCCGCGGGCACGTCCACGCCAACGCTCAAAGCTCGTTCGGCGCGGCAGTACGCACTCGATCACGCCCATGTCGTGCCCGGGAGCACGGCGAACCGCCACGCGGTCGCCCACGGCGGGCAGCAAGACCTCGTCCTCGCCATGCGACTTGGCAAACCCTACGGCATGCTCGGCACGAAACGTTTCATCGGCAGTCGCCACCAGCGGAAACCCGCGGTCCAGGCGCACCACGGCACCGAGCTGCATCTGTTCGGGCTCCTCGGCCTGTGCGCAAAAGTCGTCAAATGCAGCCTGCTGAGCCGCATCGACCGGCAGGTCATCGAACGCCGGAACATCCTGCAGCGCGTCAAGCCCCGGTACACTCGCCAGCAACTCCTCAGCAGATGCAGGGGCTTCGGTCGCGAGCTTCCGACGACGATCGCGCTTAGCCCGCGCCCCCGTCGTCTTTTTCTTCGCCTTAGCCTTAGCCTTGCCCACAAACGCCTCCCAGCACCCAAAATCACAACTGAGCAGGTATTTTAAATCAAAAAGAGCTGGCCGGGCAAAGCCCGACCAGCTCACACACTTTCCCTCAGCTTATGGTCCCGAGAGGTTATCCGAAGGCCCGCCCGCCGGGAGGGGTTTCCTAAGGGCACATCCCGCAGCCGCAACGCGGCGAGGACGTGCCCGTGGAAACCCCGCAGGCGGGCAGGCCCGGGCAGGTTAACTTACTCCTTTTCCACGGCGCGCATGATCGCCTTGTAGATCTCCATCAGCGGAATGATCAGGAAGGCCAGGCCCAGGGCAGCGACAACGCCCTTGAGCTCAAGCGTCACGGGGCCAAAGAACATCTCGGCAAGCGTCGGCTGCACGGTTACGATCACCGTCAGCACCAGTGCCAGCGCGGCGGAAGCCCACAGCCACTTGTTCTGCTTCTTCATGGTGAACAGCGACGCACGACGGCTGCGCATATTGAAGCAGTGGAAAATCTCGACCATGTTGAGCGTGATGAACGCCATCATCACGCCTTCCTCGTCGGCATTGCCGGCAATCATATCGGCGATGTGGATGTAGCCCATGTCAAAGTACACGCCCACAAAGAAGCTCGCCAGCACCAGCACGGTGATGATTAGGCCCTGGACCACACAGTCCAGACCCATATTGCCGGCAAAGACGCCGTCCTTGGCGTTGCGCGGCTTGCGCTTCATGATGTCGCCCTCGGCATCCTCCATGCCCAGCGCGAGCGCGGGGAAGCAGTCGGTGACCAGGTTCACCCACAGTAGCTGCACCGGCTGGAAGATGGTAAAGCCGATGAGCGTGGCGATAAACACCGAGAATACCTCGGCAAGGTTGGCCGAAAGCAGGAACTGGATGACCTTGCGGATGTTGTCGTAGATGCGACGGCCCTCTTCGCAGGCACCGATGATGGTGGCGAAGTTGTCGTCGGCAAGCACCATGTCGGCGACGTTCTTGGTGACATCGGTACCGGTGATGCCCATGCCCACGCCGATGTCGGCGCGCTTGATGGACGGAGCGTCGTTGACGCCGTCGCCCGTCATGGCCACGATCTGGTCGCGCGACTTCCAAGCCTCGACGATGCGGGTCTTGTGCTCGGGCTGGACGCGGGCGTACACGCCGTAATCCTCGATGTGCGCGTCGAGCTCCTCGTCGCTCATGCGATCGAGGTCGGCACCGGTGATGGCCTGGCTGCGATCGGCGACGATGCCCAGCTGCTTGGCGATGGCCACGGCGGTGTCGATGTGGTCGCCCGTGATCATGACGGTGCGGATACCGGCGTCGTGCGCCTCGCGGATGGCGTCGCCGACCTCGGGGCGGACCGGGTCAATCATGCCGGACAGGCCGCAAAAGACCAGGTCATGCTCGAGCGCGGCGGGGCTGCAGTCGGCCGGGACCTCGGTGTAGGTGCGGCTTGCCAGCGCCAGCACGCGCAGGGCCTCGTCGGCCATGGCCTTGTTGGCGGCCACGAGCTCGGCACGACGCTCCTCGGTCAGTGGAACGACCTTGTCGCCGTCGTAGATATGGGTGCACAGGCCGATCACCACATCGGGCGCGCCCTTGGTGTACTGCTCATACTCGCCGTCCAGGGTCTCGACGACCACGGACATCATCTTACGGCCCGAGTCAAACGGGGCCTCGCCCACGCGCGGATGCTCGGCAGTCAGGCCAGTGAGGCCCGCCTTGCCGGCATCGTTGACAAGCGCGCACTCAGTCGGCTCGCCCACGGCCTCGCCCAGCTCCTCGTCCCACTGAGCATCGGAGCACAGCGCCATGCCGGCCAGGAACTTCTCCTTGGGCGCAGCGAGCTCGTGCTTGACGACGGTCATCTTGTTTTGGGTAAGGGTGCCGGTCTTGTCGGAGCAGATGGTCTGCGTGCAGCCAAGGGTCTCGACGGCAGAGAGCTTGCGGATAATCGCCTGGCGCTTGGCCATCTTGGTCACGCCAAGCGACAGCACGATGGTCACGACGGCGACCAGACCCTCGGGGATGGCAGCGACGGCGAGCGAGACAGCGACCATAAAGGTGTCGAGCAAGGCAGTCGGATCGGTAAGGACGTTGCCCACGCCGTGGCGGAGGATGTCAACGCCAAAGATCACGACGCAGATGATAATCACCATGATGGTGAGGATGCGGCTGAGCTCGGCAAGCTTCACCTGCAGCGGCGTGAGCTCTTCCTTGGCCTCGGCCAGGGCGCCGGCGATCTTACCCATCTCGGTGTTCATGCCGGTGCCGACCACGACGGCGCGGCCGCGACCGTACACCACGGTGGAGCCCATGTAGCACATGTTCTTGCGGTCGCCGAGCGGCACGTCATCGGTGCCCGCGGCAAGCTCGATCACGTTGGCGTGCTTCTCTACGGGCACGGACTCGCCGGTGAGTGCGGCCTCTTCGATCTTCATCGTGGCGCTCTCGAGCACGCGGCAGTCGGCCGGGACGGAGTCGCCCGCCTCGAGCATGATCACATCGCCGGGCACGAGCTCGGCGCTCGGCAGGTGCACGAGCTTGCCGTCGCGCAGCACCTTGGACTGCGCGGCGCTCATCTCCTGCAATGCCTCGAGAGCTTCCTCGCTCTTGGCCTCCTGAACCACGCCCAGCACCGAGTTGACGATAACGACGAACATGATGATGGCGACGTCGGCAAAGTCCGCCTCACCCTTGACCATGCCCGTGAGTGCACTGATGACGGCGGCAACGATCAGCATGATAACCATGGGGTCGGCCATCTGCTCAAAGAAGCGCTTCCACAACGGCGTCTTCTCGGCTTCATCGAGCTTGTTAGGGCCTGTCTTGGCGAGGCGCGACGACGCCTCGTCGTTGCTCAGGCCGAGGTTCTCATCGACACCTTGGTCGCTGAGTACCTCCGCCGCGGCGGACAGGTATTCCTTTTGCATATAGAGTCCCCTCCTGGGATTCGGGCCACTCAGCAGATTGATGCCCGATCATAATTCCCAGGAGAAGGGCAAGGGCTCATCAAGGCTGCCGTGCTGAGCGGCAGTTGATAGTGGAGCTATGGTACCCCAAAGCGGCGCGTCTAGCCAAAACATTCCAATTGGAAACACGGCTCGAGTGCAACGATGCAGACCGTGTGATGCTCAACATTGATAAAACGTTTTTTCTTCGGCGCATCGTCAAACTGAAATATCGCCCAGATAGCAGCGGTCAGAACGGTTGGTAAAGATTTTTCATATACCGTTTTTACCGCAAAAAATGAACTTCTAATTCGGCATACGGTCGATTTTTTGGGGTATTCGGTCGGCATTTCGTTATAATCATCTCGGTTTTATTTCTTATGGTTTATCTATCAGCGCAAGACGATGTCAGATGGAGGTCTGAATGTACAAGCGCACCAAGATTGTATGCACCATGGGTCCCGCCTGCGATAGCGACGAGACCATCCGCGAGATGATCAAGGCGGGCATGAACGTCGCCCGTTTTAACTTCTCGCACGGATCCTACGACGAGCACCACGGTCGCATCGAGCGCGTCCGTCGTATTTCCAAGGAGCTCGGTCTGCCCGTCGGCATCCTGCTCGACACCAAGGGCCCCGAGGTCCGCACCGGCCTTCTGGTCGATGGCAAGAAGGTTGCCGTCAAGACCGGCGATAAGATCGTCGTCACCGCTCAGCCCACGTCCGAGGATTTCCACGGCACCGCCGAGCACATCTCTCTCGACTATCTGGCTCTGCCCTCCGAGGTCGAGAAGGGTTCCCTTATCCTGATCGATGACGGTCTGGTTGCCCTCGAGGTCGAGTCCGTCGACGGCCAGGACATGACCTGCGTCGTTAAGAACGACGGCCTGATCGGCGAGCGCAAGGGCGTCAACATGCCCAACGTCAACATCTCGCTGCCCGCTATCACCGAGCGCGATCGTCAGGACATCCTCTTTGGCCTGACCGAGAACATCGACTACATTGCCGCTTCCTTCATCCGTGACGGCGAGTCCGTCCGCGGCATCCGCGAGCTTTGCCGCGAGAACGGTGGCGAGCACGTGACGATCTTCCCGAAGATCGAGTGCGCCCTGGGCGTCGAGAACTTCGACGAGATCCTCGAGGCTTCCGACGGCATCATGGTCGCCCGTGGCGACCTGGGCATCGAGATCAAGCCCGAGCTCGTTCCGCACATCCAGAAGGAGATCATCGCCAAGTGCAACGCGGCCTACAAGCCCGTCATCACCGCTACGCAGATGCTCGACTCCATGCAGCAGAACCCGCGCCCGACGCGCGCCGAGGTTGCCGACGTTGCTAACGCCATTTACGACGGCACCGACGCCGTTATGCTCTCTGGCGAGTCCGCTGCCGGTAAGTACCCGGTCGAGGCCGTCAAGATGCAGGCCAGCATTGCTCTCGAGACCGAGAAGTACCTCCCGGCTCACGCTCCGCTCGAGGTTCCGGCCGATGCTCACGGCACTCGCGTCGTCAACAACGTTGTGGGTATGTCCGCTGTGAACATGGCTACCACCGTTGGCGCCAAGTGCATCACCGTGCCGACGACCACCGGTCGCACCGCTCGCCTGATCTCGCACTTCCGTCCCAACATGCCGATCTGCGCGTTCTCCCGCCACGAGTGGGCCGTCCAGCAGATGATTATGTACTGGGGCGTTATCCCGCACCAGGCCGAGATTACCCAGGGCACCGTCAACGGCACGATCGTCAAGGCGATCGAGACCGCTAAGGAGCTCGGCTACGTCGAGGCCGGCGATCTGACCGTCGCTACCGCCGGCGATCCCCGCATGAGCGTCCAGCTCGAGGACAAGGTCTCCTCGACCAACGTCGCTTACGTCGCTCAGGTGCGCTAAATCGTACTTGCAAGCAGATTTGCATTGCAAAGGGCCCGGAAGGCATTGCCTTCCGGGCCCTTTTTCTGTGCCAATGCCGGCGCACGGCAAAACGCGCACTCATTTCTTTACCAAAAGCGCGAAATCCACCCTTCGAGGCCCAAAAAATAAAGTCCCAAGCGCTAAAAGTGTTCGCCCGGTGGCAAACCCACACCTTAACCGACGCTGCTAAATCGTTTTAGCAAGAGCAAGATCAACCGCGTTTTCGGAAGTGCGGGGAAAAATTGGTTGATTTCCGATCTCAGCCGAACACTTTGAGCGGATAGGCCGTTCCCGCAGCT
>USPH01000076.1 GCA_900556515.1 uncultured Collinsella sp. | reverse complement strand
GGCAGCGTCAGATGTGTATAAGAGACAGGGCGGGGCTGCGGCGGCGAGCTCGACGAGATCTACTTCCCTGAGTCGCTCAAGGGCAAGGGCAACCGCGCGAAGGGGTTGTTCGCGATGCCGTATCGGCAGCATAGAGACGGTATGTCCATTTCGTCTCTTTTAGCGCTGAATACCATGTATCGGGTTCATTTTCTCATGCCTTATTAGGAATATATGAGACGGCTGAATTCGTAGATGCCTGTTGTAAATGAATGTATGTGAGAAAGCTAACAACTACTTAATAAGAGTTGCGTTTGGCATCAGGCAACGAAAACCGTTGCATTTTGTCTCTTGCAACTAAAAGGGTTGCGTTTGGTATATAGCAACGAAAACAGTTGCATTATGTCTCATGCAACTAAAAGGGTTGCTTTTGGTGTCTAGCAACGAAAACAGTTGTGCACGGGCAAGATAACCCTCACGCTTTGCGAATGATATCTTTGTTCCTGCAAATTAAAACACGCAATGTTATAGATAGACGAAATCTGATTAGCGGGCGACGATGAATGCCACATCTCTATTATCACGGGGACTGCCGCCCCAGAAAAACCCGATATGGCAATCGACGCTGATAGCAGTCTTAAAGAACATGACGTCGCCCTCACTCGACCTAGAACCGTTCGAGAATCTCCTCGGCGTTCTCTCGCAGATAGATATCTAGGTCCGGCACGGCAAACTGCACGTAGCCCCTCTGTGGTGCCTGAATAACCTCTCTTTGTAGCAATTTTGCCCTAATGGAGCTGACCTCATTGGTCTTTTTACCCATGCGCTTAGCAATCTCGGATGATTTGGACTGTTGTTTATCCTCGCACATGGCCAAAAGGTATTTGATATCGTTGAGCCCCAGTCCAGAAATCGCGGGCTCGTGAACAACATCGTGAAAACGAGCCTCTGCCAGCGCAATGCCTTCAGTGACGTCGCGCTCGCTCACAATGGCACTTTTGGCACGATGCAAGTTGGCGCGCTGCCAAATGGAATAACCGACCAGTTGCACCAGATAGGCATAGCCCTTAGTGGCCTTAGCGGCTCTCGACAGAAAATTGTCCTCTATGGTCAAACCAGTCGCGACAAAGCTATCGCCCATAGAGAGCGCTACCTCCACCTGGTTGATAGGCGCCAGATCTTCGGGGAGGGCACGACGCAAGAACGTAAGCGCCTTGCCGTTAATAAGATCCATAACGCCGGCGGGTAAGCCGGCAAAGGCAAGTGCGATATCTACTTATATCGGATAATATCGAGTTATATAAGCCTGTATAAACTTATCGCGAAAGTATCGAGCTTTCGTAATTTATCTTAGCAAGTAGTCCAACGTTGCTTTATTCCAAGCTCATATCGTAAGTAAGTTGAGGACTTCCTAAAATCCATTTTCTAAAGCGAGAAATACTCGCTTTCAGCGGATAAGTTCGGCCCCAACCACGGATCGCCCGTCAAGAAGAACTCAGGCCAGCGCTGCATGAACAGTGCCTGTTCGCGTTTCCAACGGCGCAGCTTCTCCTCGTTGGCCTCTTCCCTGCCGCGCGAGGTGAACTCGTAGTGGTACAGCTCGGCATAGGGCGTAAAGATGGTGCGGTAGCCAGCTTCCCGCACGCGCAGGCAAAAGTCAGCGTCGTTAAAACCGACGGCAAATTCCTCGTTGTAGCCGCCGACCTGCTCAAATACGTCGCGTCGCACCATCTGACAGGCACCTGTTACGGCGCTAAAGTTACCCGGACGTACGGCGCGGGCAAGATAGCCCTCGCGCTTTGCCGAGAAATCCTGGTTGGCATGGGCAAGTGCGCCACGCACACCAACCAATATGCCAGCGTGTTGCACCAGATGGTCGGCAAAGTAGAGTTTGGCGCCCACCACGCCCGCATCGGGACGCTGCAGATAGCCCATCATCTCTTCGATAAAGTCGGGGCTTATGACCTCGGTATCATTGTTCAGCAACAGAAGGTAATCACCCTTGGCATGCTCCACGCCAAAGTTAATGATCTGGGAGTAATTGAACTCACCCGGCCAGTACGCAACGCGCGCGATGCCCTTGCCTTCGGATGCTGCAGCCACGCGCTCTGACAGGGTTTCGTAATACGCAAACGTCTCCGGGGCTTCGCTGTTGTTCTCCACCAAGACGATCTCGTAATTGGTATACGTGGCCTTCTGGGCGATCGACATCACACAGGCGTCAAGCGTCTCAATGTGATCCTTGGTGGGAATCACAATGCTCACCAGCGGCGCAGGCTCCGGCAGCGCAAAGCGCATGCGGTAGACAAACGGCGTCTCGGTCTCCTCGACCGTTCCGCAAATGCCCAGCGCGTTAAAGTGGCGCTGCAGCGCAAGACGACCGGCTTCAATAGCATACGGCTTGCTATCGGCAGAGCCATCGGCGGTCGACCCCGGATGAACGCGCCAGTGATACAGCACGTGCGCAACATGTTCAAACCGCGCGCCCGCCGCAAGGCAGCGGAGCGTCAGGTCGTAGTCCTGGGCACCCGCAACGTCTTCTGGGGACGTGCCGATACGATCGATAAGCGCCTTCTCCACCATCAGGAAATGCGTCACGCAGTTATGGCTATAGAGCAAGTCTACATTGAGCTTGGTCTTAAAGACCGGCTGGCCCCACTCCCCCGTTTTCTGAAACATGTCCTCGTCGCAGAACAGGACCTGGGGACGCTCGCCCTCGGCAGCATTGTTCAGCGCGGCAACATAGTGGAACAACGCGTCCGGCTCCAGAATGTCATCGTGGTCCAAGAACGCGATGTAGTCGCCCATCGCTTGCTCAATACCCGCGTTGGTGTTGACCACAATGCCGCCGTTGCCGGGCAGCCCAAAGCGACGAACGCGCTCGTCGTGGGCGCCTGCCGCAAGGTCGGCAACCGCATCCCATTCAGGTGAGGCATCCATAAGGAGCAATTCCCAGTTGTCATAGCTCTGGGCTAGCACCGAGTCCAGCAGCTCGCGCAGGTAGACTCGATCGGTCTTGTAGCACGGCACCACAATGCTCACGAGCGGCCTATAGGCAAAGGCCGCCGAAGCGACACGCTGGCACGCCAAATCGCCCGGCTTTGCGCGATGCTGCTCAAACCAACGTCGATAAGCTGCGTCGTCTGCACGCGCGTCCTTCATACGGTTCCAGCTGTCGTCGACCATGCCGTTGTACAGGCGACCATCCATGGCGCAAAACCCGCTCTGGATCTGCTCTGTGGGATCGCTCACAATCGCGACAAAATCTCGTATATCCTGAGGCATCTCAACGCTCAGAAACGTTTTATTGACGCGGCATCCGTCCTGCTGCGGCACATCGACCTGCGACTCAAACACATGCACGGTGACATCGATGGCATTCATATGCGTATCGGAGATCTGGAACTCGGGTGCGCACTGGGGGTCTCCCGCCCAGGTAACCTCATAGCGCCACACCGCGCCGGAGTCTGCCGGCAAATAGCGAATGGCATCGATCTCGTAGCGACCGCAGCATTCGCCACGCTGCGCATCGCGGATAAGCGCGCACAGCGCAGGCTTTGCTTTGTAGTTAATCTTGGATTCCAGCTTGGCCACGCGGCTATCGAGGCGAATAGAGCCCAACCTTTGACCACCGGATGCAAAAACGACATCCATCGACGAGCCATCCAAAAACGGAAGTACCATGACGGCGAGCTCGCGCTCGTAACCGGAAACGGAAGGGCAAAGCGCCAGCACACGGCCATGATCGACCGGGAGCACCAGCGACGGCACACGAGAACCGCTCGTCGTCGCATGGACAAACGCTTGAGAACCCTCCCGCTCAATAAGCGCGGCGACATCCTGACCGGCAAAACGAAGCAGCACAAACAGACGGCCCTGGCTGCGGCAAAGTGCCAAACGTTTGATACTCATCTACACTTCTCGCTTTCCCAGGGCGTTCGCTGCCATGCGTTTGCAGGCACCCAGGCACCCAAACCTCAAGACGTCGTAATCGAACATGAGCTTTTTGCACAAACGAGCAGCAGGGGCCTTACCGATAAGTGCCGCGCGCACCATGGCGGCAACCGAAGGAGCACATTGTGCGAGCGCAGCATCGTTGTCCACGGCAGAACCGTTAAGCGCCGCGGCAACGGCAGCAAACACTTTGCCGCAGTCCGAACCCAGCAACCTCAGCGCATCGTACAGCACCAGATCACACAGGAAGTACGCCAGGTCATCAGCATGCTGTGCGTCGAGACCGTCGCGCTGCCAGTCAGCCAGCATAGCGGAGTAAATCTTCACGTGCTCCAGCAGACGTGTCTCGTCGTCGTAGCGCATGGTGTCCATGAGCGAACCCTTGCGAGCCACGCGATAGTCGTACAACTTGTTCGAGATAAGCGCGGTCTTGTGCGAACGACCGTACACGGCAAAGTCGAAGACCTGGTCCTCGCCATACTTAACGGTTTCGTCGAACACGATCCCGTTGCCCAGCAAGAAGTCGCGCTTGCAGGCGGTGCGCCATGCAAAGGGACGAGACGCTTCCTTAAACAGCAGGTCGGAGCTATAGCCCTCAAACGACACATCGCGCGGGCTAAGCACATAGTTAAGCCACGGATACCCCGCCTCCAGCGGATACGGGTTCGCGCCAAAGGTCAACACGTCGCAGTCCTCGCACTCAAAGGCATCGACGATCACGCGGCATGCATCGGGCGTAAAGCGGTCGTCGGAATCCAAGAACGCGACAATAGGCGCCGTGGACGCGGCGATGCCTGCATTGCGCGCGCTCGACAGGCCCCCGTTCTCTTTATCGACCAACGTAAAGCGCGCGTCCTTTTCGCAATAGGCAGCCGCAATATCGCGCGAACCGTCCGGCGAGCCATCGTTGACCAGCACGCCTTCCCAATCGGGCATGTCCTGCGCAAGCAGGGAGTCCAGGCACCAGGCCAGGCACTCCTCCACCTTATAGATGGGAACGACAACGGAAATCTTGGGGGTAGTCATAGCCAAGTGCTCCTACTGTGCGGCCGGCACGTCATCGGGATGCGGATTATCGCCGTAGGTGCGCTGATACGTCAGCACGCGCCAGACCAGCGGCAGGCCGCCAATCTTAAAGTAGTGCTTAAACGTATTGAGCTTGCCGGGCTTCTTAAAGTCAAAGCGCGAATCGATATAAGCACGGGGCGACTTGACCATCAGGCGCAAGTCGGTCTCGCCGCGCGGATCGAACAGCGACAGATCAAAGCGACCGGCATCCCAATCGGCCTTGAGCTCGGGCGAAGCCTTCTCCCAAAACTGCTCGCGCAGCTCATCGACCAGACGCTCGTCATTCCAGCGATACGTATCGACCTTCATGCGCATTAAAATGCCCTGGAGCTGAACCTTGAGCTCGGGACGTTCATCCAAAAAACGTTGCATCTCGGCATATTCGTCGCACACGCAAAACACCTTGTTGGGCGAATTAACAGAGCTCTTCTCATTGTCCTGGCGATAGCACAGGATGGGGTCCGCAATAAACGCGGCACGCTCGGCGCACGCCCAGACCTTAAAGTTAAAGCCTGCGTCCTGATACGAGGCGCCCGGCGTGGGAAGGAACCGAATCTGATTGTCGTTGAGGAACTCGCGCCGATAGATGGCAGACCAAATGGAAGGTTTGCGGTAGAAGATGCCAGGGCGATCGACGGGGCGATACGCGGCGCCCGTCATATGCTCATCGATAATCCCAAACAGCTCACGGCGCTCACTGGGCGCGGACCAATACAGGTAAAAGTCGCCCTTTACCACATCGGCATGCTCAGCATCGGCCTTGGCAACCAGCTTTTGGAGCGAATCCTCAAACATAAAGTCGTCGGACTCAAGGATGCCCACGTACTCGCCGCGCGCCATCTCCAGGCCGCGGTTCATCGAGTCACCGTAGCCGCTGTTGGCCTTGTCGATCATCTTCACACGGGGGTCGCGCTCCATGTACTCGCGGATGATATCCGGCGAGCTATCGGTGGAACCGTCATTGATACAGATGATCTCGATGTCCTTAAGCGTCTGCGCCACGGCGGAATCGAGGCACTCGCACAGGTAGCGTTCGACATTGCAAATGGGGACAAGCAGCGAAACTTTAGGGGTATCAGAGTTCTGCAAGAGAACCTCCTGTTGAGTAGCGTGTAACAGGGTTATTTTAACAGCCGAGTTGCGGCGAGCGGCAGCGCTTGGAATTAGATAAAGCGCTCCAGGCAGGCTTTGAGACCGCGAGTCGAAAGATAGAACAGCGTGGCGTCTGCCATCGAAACGCCCGAGGTCGCCGCAACGAGCTTGTGGGCAACACGGCGAACGGCGCCCTTAGCAGGCATATCTGCCCAGTCCGTTCCCAAAAACGTCGCGAGGTCCATGTTGACGCGAGCCGCCACGCGATGGAAGTCATCGGCATCCAAGCGCGCCAGGTCGAACACAGTTAGGTCCAAAAACCAAGTTATCAGCTCGCCGGGGCACAGGTCTAAAAGACCGTAGGCCGCCCAGTCCTCCAAGACCTCCTCGAGCATCCTCATGTGGGCGTCAAGCTTTTTGGCGCGAGCCTCGGCACTGTTGAACTCGTGCGTCGCCGATTCACTCTCCATCACGTAGTGGTAGAACTTGTCCGGCATGACGACGGTCTTGCGGGCAAGCGCATAAGCCGCAAATTGGAAGACGACGTCCTCGCCCAAAGCCAAACCGGGGGCGAAGCGAATGCCTTCGCGATTGAGCAGCTCGCGCGAAAAAGCCGCACGGCAGGCATAGGGC
>USPH01000075.1 GCA_900556515.1 uncultured Collinsella sp. | reverse complement strand
GAGATCTGCGCATGTCTCGTGGGCTCGGAGATGTGTATAAGAGACAGGCACAGGCTCAACCGCGGCGGCAACCGGCAGGCGAACTGGGCGCTCTACGAGATCGCGATCAAGCGCATGGCGTACGACGAGAGGACGAGGAGGTACGTGGCGAGGCGGACCTCCGAGGGGAAGTCCCGGAGGGAGGCGGTCCGCTGCCTGAAGCGCTACATAGCGCGGGAGGTGTACCGCGTGCTCATGGACCCGAACCCCGACGGCGCCGCGCCGGAGGGCCCCGAGCTCGCGAAGATGCGCAAGGCGATGCGGGTGACTCAGAAGAAAGCCGCCGCGGAGCTCGGCCTGTCCGCAGCCACACTCGGGCACTTGGAACGGGGGAAACGGCGGTCGACGAAACTGGAGAGGAGGTATTACGAGCTCCTGTGCGAATTGAAGGGAGCGCTCCCGCAAACTGCCTCTTGACAACTTATAGGAGCGTCGGTTTTGGTTTCGCGATTTTCGGCATGGTTGGGGGTTCGCCCTCCAGCCCCGTAATCCGGCATAGTTTTGTTCGCGGTGGCCTAGCCGCGCGCCTATGCGCGGAAGCGGTGGGGCATTTTTGCCCCACCGGCCCCTATTCCAGCTCTATTCCAGCTCTATTCCAGCTTGGTTTCTACCGTGGGAGTCTTGTCCGCCGCGACTGGAGTGCGGGCGGTGTCCATAGTCAGGCAGTGCTTGGGGCAGCTCTCGATGCACTCGCCGCACACCACGCAAGCATACGGATCGATCGACCACGTTCCGCCCTTGCGATCGACCGCGAGCGCGCCCGCCGGGCAGCGGCGCGCGCACATGCCGCAGCAAATGCACACGTCCATGTCGTTGACGATGTGCCCGCGCAAGCGCTCGGGCGCCGCCAGCTTCTCCTGCGGATAGCACACCGTGACCGGCTGCTTGACCATAGAGCCCAAGGCCGTCTTGGCAAATGTCAGTAAACTCATGCCGCGCCTACCTTTCCGTGCAGCTAATGCAGGGGTCGATGGTCAGGATAATCATGGGCACGTTGGCAATGAGCACGCCCTGCAGCGCATGCGTCAGACCCGCCAGATTTTGCGACGTCGGCGTGCGCACGCGGAAACGGTCCAGGTTCTTGGTGCCGTTGCCGCGCACATAGTAATACGCCTCGCCGCGCGGCTGCTCAATCACAACCTCGCCGCGCGCGCCGTCGGCCGGCGTGAGCTTGGTGCGCCCGCCGATACCGTCGTGCGGAATCTTGCCCACAAGCTCCTTGATGATGTCCATAGCCTGCGTGACCTCGGCGCAACGCACCTGGCAGCGGGCATAGCAGTCGCCGTCGGTGGCAACGATGGGCTCAAACGCAGCCAGATCCGCATAGGCACCGTCGCCAAACATGCGCACGTCGTAGTCCACGCCCGAGGCGCGGCCGAACGGGCCGACCATCGACAGATCCAGCGCGTCCTTCTTGCTGATCACGCCCACGCCATGCAGGCGCTCGCCACAGCTGTCGTCGTCCAAAAACGTATGCACCAGGGCCTCGTAGTCGGGGCGCATGGCATCGAGTGTCTGGACAATACCCGCCAGCTCGGAATCCTCGATATCGTGCTTAAGGCCGCCGACCTCGTTGATCGACAGAATCACGCGGCCGCCGCAAGTGCTCTCAAAGATCTTGAGAATCTGCTCGCGCAGCGTCCACGAACGATAGAACAGCGCCTCAAAGCCAAAGGCATCGGCAAGCAGGCCAAGCCACAGCAAATGCGAGTGAATGCGCGAAAGCTCGTGCAGAATGGTGCGGATATACTGCACGCGGCCGGGCACCTCGATGCCGAGCATGCGCTCGCAGGCGCTGGCATAGCCATAGCTGTGGCCCACGGCGCAGATGCCGCAGATGCGCTCGGCGATGTAGCCAAACTGGTGCATGTCGCGCTTTTCGGTGAGCTTCTCGAGTCCGCGGTGCACAAAGCCGATCTGCGGAATTGCCTCGATGACGCGGTCGTCCTCGATCACCAGGTCCAGATGAAGCGGCTCGGGCAGCACCGGGTGCTGCGGGCCAAACGGAATGACGGAGCGATGTGCCATGGACCTTACGCCTCCTTTTTCTGCTTGTCGCGGGCGGCCTTGGCGGCAAGCGCCGCGCGGACCTTGGCCGCTTTCTCGGGATCCATGGCGGCGAGCTTTGCCTCCATCTCGGCGGCCTTGAGCGCGGCCTTCGCAGCAGCCTCATCGTGCTGAGTATCGGAGCCGGCAGCCGCAGCGGGCTGGACGGCAGCAACGCTCGCAGCATCGCCGACACCCGCGGCGCCCTCCCCTGCAGCAGCCGCAGCCGCGGCGGCCTTCTCGGCAGCGGCCTTGCGCGCCTTGGCCTCGGCCGCCGCGCGGACCTTCATGGCCTTCTCACGCGCGGCCTTCACCTCGGGCGTGATAACGCTCATGGGCTCGGCAGTCGAGACCTGGTAGAAAAAGCCCTTAAAGTCGATCTGCATGTCGGTAATGGCAAGACCAAACAGGTCGTGGACCTCATTTTCAAACGGGAATACCGCCGGATAATACGAGCTGATGGACGGAATCTCCTGGCACCGGTCGATTCCCTCGACTACCAGGTTCTCAATCGCATGGCTGCCGTCCTGCGCAATATGCTCCTGAGCAGCATGAACGTTGATAAACGTATAGACCAAGCGATACGAGCCGTCGTCGACGTTGCGCTCAGCGTGCATTTGCACAAAGCGCGCACCGACGCCCTTAAGCGCCTGGACATGCGACAGGAGCTCGTCGATCCCGACGGTGGTATAGATAGCCTTTTGCATTACTCGGCCTCCTTTGCAGCGGCGGACGTCCCAGCAGGCGCGTCGCCAGCGGCGGGCGTGTCGCCGGCCCCCGCAGCTGCCACAAACCCGTCCTCGCCCAGCTCAACGCCACCGTCCCAGGTAGCGGCGCCGCCCACGGTGAGCGGGTCGCCACCGGCGCGCATCACGGCCTCCTTCTGGTCCAGGATGCCGCACGCCTCCACGATGGCATCGATCACCGTCTCGGGGCGAATGGCGCACCCGGGCGCGTACACGTCCACGGGAATCGCGCGGTCCACGCCGCCGATCACGTTGTAGGCATCGCGGAACACGCCACCCGAGCACGCGCAGATGCCGCACGCCACCACGCACTTGGGCTCGAGCATCTGGTTGTAAATCTGACGCACGACGGGCAGGTTCTGGGCATTGACCGACCCCGTCACCAAAAAGATATCCGCATGCTTGGGGTTGCCGGTGTTGACCACGCCAAAGCGCTCCGCATCGAACAGTGGCGTGAGCGAGGCCAGCACCTCGATATCGCATCCGTTGCAGCTCGAGCCGTCGTAATGAATAACCCACGGCGAGCGCGACATTTTATGATCCATGGATGCCGCCTCCTAAATAAACACGTCGACGAGGATGGGCATAAGGTTGAGCAGGCCAAACACCAGCGCCACGCCCCAGCCGAGCTTAAAGCAGCTGCGCCAGGTGCTGCGTGCGAAGGTGTTATCGATCAGCACCTCGACAAAATACGTCGCGGCCATCACGACCAGGGCTACGACCCAGCTCACCGGGTTGTCCCAAACAAAGAACATGCCCACCCACATCAAAAACAGCACGGTCTCGCACCAGTGCATAAGGGTCATCTTGGCCAGCGTGCCGCCGCTCATCTCGGTGGCGACGCCCTGGACAATCTCCTGATGCGCGTGATGCGAGTACGAAAGGTCAAACGGCGACTTGCGCAGCTTGATGGTGAGCACCGCAAGCAGCGCGAGGAAAATGGGCGCACTGTACACGACGATGGGCGCGGATTGTCCGGTTACGGCGATGGAATCAAAGCTATCGGTGGCGAGATACAGGCCCACGCTCATCAGCAGAACGGCGGGCTCGTAGCTCATAACCTGCAGCAACTCGCGATCGGCGCCGACCTGCGCAAACGGGCTTTGCGTCGAGGCGGACGCCAGCACCACAAAGATCGCGGCGAGCGTCACCATAAAAGCGCACAGCAGTGTGTTGGAGCCCGACACAAAGATGCCGCCGCCCACGACGGTAAAGATGAGCGCGCACGCCATATAGGTATCGTCCATGGTGTTTACGCTGGCAGGGGCCTTGCGCAGCAGTTTGGCAACGTCGTAGAAGGGCTGCAGCAGGCGCGGGCCCACGCGGCCCTGCATGCGAGCCGAAAGTTTGCGGTCAACGCCGTCGATCAGGCCGCCCACAAACGGCGCCAACAGGGCAAACGCCACGGTGCCAATAAAAATGCCCACGACACCCGAACCTTCAAAATACTTGCCGCGCAACACCGAGGGCGCGCTCATGGCAAGTCTCTCGGGCCCAATCCACGCGCAACACAGCAGCGCAAACAAGATAATGCTGCAACACACGACGCTACCCGCGGGGCCAATACGCTTCTCGCCAAGGGCGTCCTCCGAGTACCAATTGCGCTTTTCGGCCTTCACCTCG
This sequence comes from uncultured Collinsella sp., assembly GCA_900556515.1. Lineage (GTDB taxonomy): Bacteria > Actinomycetota > Coriobacteriia > Coriobacteriales > Coriobacteriaceae > Collinsella. The sequence goes on along the minus strand of USPH01000075.1, from coordinate 2,314 downwards.
TGTCCCATCGAGCCGCGGAAATGGCGGTAATTGTTGGTTCCCACGCCCGAAAGATATACGTTTACGTGCGGTTTGTTGCTCACGCGGAATGAAGTCAGCAGCACCACGGCGACAAACGCCACGATAACCACCATCAGATACATGGAGTCCTTGCCAATAACGTATGGCACGCGGCCAAACACCATGGCCAAGTAAGGCGACACCAGGCCGCTCGAGATGAGCGGGAACGCCACGCAGCAAAGAATCAGCAGCGCGGCGATGGTGTTGAGGGCCATCCATTCGGTCTTATGGACATTGACCTCAACGTTTTGAGCCGTGGGGTCGACGCCCGAAAGCTTGGCAAGCCATTTACCCCAGAAGAAGAACGTCGCGGCCGAGCCAAAGGCAAGCACCATGATCATGAGCACGTTGCCGGTCTGCGCAAACGCCACCAGGGCGCCCCACTTGGACACGAGCATGCCAAACGGCGCCACGAACATGCCCATAATGCCCAGCATCATCAGACGCGTTAGGTGCGGCATGCGGCTAAACATACCGTCCATGTCCTCGATATCGCGGCTGCCGATATGATGCTCGGCCGTGCCCACGCACAGGAACAGCAGCGACTTGGCCACCGTGTGGAACAGGATCAGGAAGATGGCCGCCCATACGGCCTCGGGCGCGCCGACACCCAAGCAGGCACTGATGAGGCCCAAGTTGGAAATGGTGGAGTACGCGAGCACGCGTTTGGCGTTGCTCTGCGAGATGGCCATGAGGGCAGCGAGCAAAAACGTGATGGCACCCACACTCGTGACCATAAAGCCGGTCACAGGATAGATGGCATAGAGCGGGCTCAGCTTGACCATCAGGAACACGCCGGCTTTGACCATGGTTGACGAGTGCAGCAGGGCGCTCGTGGGCGTGGGGGCAACCATGGCACCCAGCAACCAAGTGTGGAACGGCATCTGTGCGGCCTTGGTGAGTGCGGCGAGCGACAACAGGATGACCGGCATCACCAGCAGCGCGGATTGCGCGGTTCCGGCGCCGGAAAGCTCGATCATGCCCGAGATGGTCAGCGGCATGCCGTTGAGGTGCAGAAACATAAGGCCCGCCAAAAACGCGATGCCGCCCAGCATGTTGAGGATGATCTGGGTAAAGGCGTTTTTGATGGCCTCGGGCGTGCGCGTATAGCCAATCATAAGGAACGAGCACACGGTGGTGATTTCCCAGCCGCAGAACAGCCACTCAAGGTTGTCGCTCGTCACGATGACGAACATGGCCGAGAGGAACAGGAACATAAGCGCCAGGAACTGCGGGCGACGGTCGGGCGCGGTCTGCCCGCGCAGCGCAGCCTCGTGCTCGTCGTGGGCCTGGAAGTCCTTCATGTATCCCAGGGCATACACGCAGATGAGGCTGCCGACAATGCCGACGGCGAGGACCATGATTACGCTCATGTAGTCCAGGTAGAGCGGGGTTGCGGTGATGGCTTCGGTCGCGGGCAGCGTCATGGCTGCAAAGGCGAGCGAGCCCACCAACTGGACTACGCCGAGCACCGTGGTGAGCGTGCTCTTAAATTTGCGCGCGTTGTACAGGATGACGTCGCACAGGATCACGTCGATGGCGGAGATGATGATCGAGAGCGTAGACGAGGTGCCGGGGGCAACCTCAAAGCTCTGCGGACCCGCGCCAAAAAACATGACGGCGACTACAACTGTCACCGCCATAATAATGCCGGAACCTATGAGCCCCACCGCATCGCGGGCGCGATCACCGCGCGCGAGCAGCATGCCCAGTGCCGGTACCAGCGGAAACAGGGTAAGGAAATACAGTAGCGTCATACCATCACTCCCCCATGCAAAAACGCTGCAATTGTTTAACGTTATAGCTCAATTGAGGAGCAGCGGCGGCAGGTTTTCGGTCAACTGGGGAGTTTTAGGCGTACGGGGTAAGGGCACGTCCGCTTTGGAGCAGTGGGGCGACGCTCCCCTATCGCAGCGACAGGCGCGCGGGCCACTGCGCGCGGTTTATTGGCCACTTTGGAGGATGTCCCGACAGGCTCGCGCCGGTCCAAAAAGTTGGCGCGGCAAGAAAAATGCGCCCTTGTGGGCGCACCATCCCGTTTGCTATTCCGTCTTTTTAACGCGCGGCTTGCGACCGCGCGGCTTATCGACCAGTGCGGACTCACCGCTCTCGCGGTACTGACGGCACCAAGCCTTGACCGAAGACTCGCTGGGAATCTTGTGCTTAATCATGGCCTCGCGAACCGTCAAGCCGTTTTCCAGACGGTCCTTAACCTGTCTCTTATACACATCTGACGCTGCCGACGAAGCTAGAA